>NZ_PQCE01000002.1:0-139781 GCF_002964725.1 Pseudoalteromonas sp. T1lg76 | reverse complement strand
CATACTTGAACGACTCGATATTAGCCCAGTAAATTGGCTGTCCCTGACCACCTCGTTCACCAAGGTTTTTCACGGTGCGGTGGGTAAGGATCAAGCATTAACAACCTATTGTCAGCATCAACACCGAAAACGACGTGTGGATTTAAGCAACAGCCAAGCGCTGTTTGCTTAGGCAACGCTTCTTTCCTCTCTATTCTTGACCAGGCTCGCGAGAGGCAGGCTTCGCACGTCCAAAATTCACGAAAATGATAATAACGAAAGGTAAATCGACGAAAAACGTTCAAACTGGGCAATACTCGTTTTAAAATCCATCTCCCCTCATTACGTTGCAAAAACTCTATCTTTAAAATGGCTGTCTTGGTTATGTCTTTTAAGATGGGTGTCTTTATTATTTTTTTTAAAGTGGGTGTCTTGTTTACTCCCGAGTTTTATCGCTGCGCGCGCTTTTTCATCTCCTAAAATAGCGCCAACTGGTCGTAGCAGTGCATAAAATAGTCTATAACTATTTCAAATAACTGAATAATTGTATTTTCACACTTAAGTCGTAGCTATTTTTTCTTTCAATCTTTTTTTTTGTTGATAGGATGTTTCCTAAAGGTTAAATCGGCTGGCCTGAGTTAGCCGCGATAACCATCATAGAAATTATAATAAGTGCTTTAGCTTACTCTTCTTCCTCTCCACCCTCAGGTGCGTCAATTGAGCAAGAAGAGCAGGCAGGATAATCAACAGGACATATATGACAACACATCGATTAAATATGCTGGCAGTTGCCGTCGGCTTAGCCGTTTCTACGGTCTCAGTGCAGGCTGAAGAGTCACAACAAGTCAAAGCAGATGAAAAAATTGAAGTAATTTCGGTACTGGGCTCGCGCATGGCCAATCGCACGGCCACAGAGTCTACATCGCCGGTTGATTTGATTGACTCGGACGACCTAAATAAGGGCGGCTTTACCGAACTGGGTCAAAGCTTACAGGCTACTGCGCCTTCGTTTAACTTTTCTCGTACCCAGGTGTCGGACGGCTCTGACTTGTTCCGTCCCGCGACTCTTCGTGGTTTACAGCCGGACCAAACCCTGGTGCTGATCAATGGTAAGCGTCGTCATAACCAGTCTATCTTTGGCCTAAATGGTACGGTCGGCGCGGGTGCGGCGGGTACCGACATGAACGCTATTCCATTGATTGCGCTAAAAGGCGTTGAAGTTTTGCGTGATGGTGCCGCTGCGCAATATGGCTCAGATGCCATTGCCGGTGTTATTAACCTTTCTTTAAACAATTCAACTGGTGTTACAACAGGTTACGTTCAAGCTGGCAGCACAGGCGAGGGTGATGGTGATACCATTTCCATCGGCCTAAACCGTGGCTTTGATATCGGCGATGACGGTGGATTTATCAACTTCTCAGTTGAATATCGTGATGCTGATGGCACCAACCGTGCCGAGCGCGACATTGGTGGCTCGGTCGATGTGCCGTATGGCACCTTATCCGACGAAGTGCGTTGGGGACAGGGTAATGCCGATAGCGAATTTACCTCACTGTTTTACAATATGGTCCTGCCTATGGACGACATCGAGCTGTATTCGTTCGGTGGCTACTCAAACCGTACTGCCTTGGGTAATGGCTTTTATCGAAACTTCGATCAGGCCGCCAAAAACGTGGTGCAGGTTTACGGCGATGGTTTCTTACCGCGCATTGATAACGAGGCGGAAGATATTTCCTTCGCTCTTGGTCTTCGCGGCGAGATAAACCCGGATTGGGGCTATGATGTTTCAGCGGTTTATGGTGAAAACACCTATGACTTCCACTCAAAAAACACCATCAACGCCTCATATGCGGCCGAGTATGTGTTCAATAACCCGGATGCATCGGATGCGGATATCATAGCCAATGCAGGCCCTCGCGGTGGTTATTCTGGTGGTTTCCGTTTTGATCAAACCACGGTTAATGCGGATCTAAATGGTACGCTTGATATCGGCCGCGCAGATCCTGTGTATCTGTCTGTTGGTGCCGAATACCGTAAAGAGAATTATGAAATCGTCCCAGGTGAAGAAGCCTCTTATGCTTGTGGTTTGGCCAATATGGATACCTCTTACCCGTCGGTAAACGATCCTGATCAGTTTGCCGAGTGCGGTTTCCAGGCCTATAACGGCTTGCGTCCTGAAGCCTCAAACGATGAAAGTCGACACAGCTATGCCTTGTATGCGGATGCCGAAACCTTGATCACCGACGCTTGGCAGGTGAGTGCGGCGCTGCGTTATGAAGATTTCTCCGATGCCGGCGACGACATCATAGGTAAACTTGCGACTCGCTATGAAGTAAATGATGACTTCGCCATTCGAGGTGCAATTTCGTCGGGCTTTAGAGCGCCGTCACTACAACAAAGTGCTTACACTGCCTACACCACTAACCTGGGTGCCAGTGGTGAATTAGAGCAGTCGTTTACGGCAACGGCTGGCTCGGATTTCCCTTCTGCTTTGGGTGTGGATAGCCTGGAGCTTGAGAGTTCAGAAAACCTGAGTTTTGGCTTTGTTTGGGATTTCAGCAGCGAGTTGTCGCTTACCGTTGACTTCTATCACGTTGAGATTAAAGACCGCATTACTCTAGGTAGCTTGATGTCTGCCGAAGATGTGGCCTTCAGCCCAGAAGCTGTGGCAGCCCTTAACGCCACAGGTGCTGCGCAGGCAAACTACTTCTCTAACTCGGTAGACTCAACCACCAAAGGGGTGGATATCATCGCCGCGTATAACACAGATTTATACGATGGTGCTTTCTCAGCGACCTTCGCCGGTAACTTAAATGAGACCGAAATCGACGATGTAAACGCGCCGCAGGGCATCCCTGATAACATTGCCCTAGATGATCTACAACGTAGCTTCTTAACCGATGGCCAACCAGGCGAGCGTGCAACTTTAACGTTCGAATATGAGCGTGGCGATTACAACAGCATGTTGCGTTTTAACTATTATGGTGAAACCGATGTGAGTTACTTCGGTCAGGATCACATCCCTCTACCGGATGAGTTGTCACCTACGGGTTCATTTAAAGACACCAGTACCGTTGAATCAGCCGTGCTAGTGGACGTAAATGTGGGTTATCACCTGTCTGATGAGGTAATGCTGTCTGTGGGTATCGACAACCTGTTTGACGAAACGCCGGATGAGCTAGGTGAAGATGAAGTGCTTGATTTTATTTCAAATCAGGCATTTAAATACCCGCTTCGCGCAGTGCCTTATGGTTTTGATGGTATGACCTACTACGCCAAAGTAAGTTTTAGCTTCTAAACGCTAACGAATTAAAAAAGCACGCGAAAGCGTGCTTTTTTGTGCCTGTCACTTCTGCGCGTAACGCCTAGCGTTTATCGCCTATTGCGTAGCAACTAGTTGCTGCAGTTTTTCCCGCGGCAGGGCTTATCGCCGCCCCCACCGCTGCCCCCGCCGCTTTCGGTAACATCCACACCTATCCAGTTCGACCAGCTTGATGCGCCGCTGTTATTAAATGCACGTAGACGATAGCGGAAGGTGCCTGTGCCGCTGGCATCCACCAAGGCGGTTTGGTCTGCACTGACAGGGCCAATAGAAGTGGTGGATTGCCACACACCCGCTAGTTTTTTATGGGCCTTTTCTCGTTGCAGCTCATAGCCGCTTTCGTCGCTTACATCATTCCAACTTATGACTGCGGTGCCATCGCCACCATCAAGAACCGCAAAATTTCCCGGCGTCAGAGGTGGCAGCGGATTGCTGCTGGCATTGAGGGCACCGGCCAGATTCAAGCGTCCATTTAGCGACCAGGCCTGCATATTCTGGCCTCCGGCTCCACTGACATCGGCACCTTGCTCCAGGCGCTCACGCACCGCCTGGTTACAGGGCACACCGGGAGCCGCTTCGCAACTAGCAGGGTCGGCCAGGCCATCGCTATAAAAGTGCGCCCAGACCACAGCCGCCGCGCCGGCAACAAAGGGGCTGGCCATGGATGTGCCGGAATACCAATCCAGGCAGGCATCGTTATCGGGGTCAAAAATCGTTCCCAGTATTTCCGCGTAGAAAACACAGAGCTCATTGGGAACCGTGGAGATAATATGGTCGCCGGGCGCCATCATGGATATCCAGTTACCGAAATTAGAAAATGAAGCCCTGTCATCATTTCGCTCCGTGGCACCTACGGCCAACACAGGGTCATAGGCCGCCGGATAGGTGAGGGTGTTAACACCGTCATTACCCGCTGCAGCGATAAGCACTGCGCCTTTGCTCCAGGCATAGTCGACGGCATCGGACTCTGTTTGTGTCCAGCCGCCTAAGCCTGCAGGCTCACCGTTTTCATCTACGGCATCGCTGGCATAGCTCATATTGATCACATGATAGCCGTTATCGGCGGCGTAGGTGATCGCCGCTGCAGACGAAGACACAGGGCAGATACCGACTATCACATAAATGCCCAATGGCGGCATTAGATCTATGGTGTATTCAAAACAGGTTTTCAGGTTACCCACGGCGCTGTTCCAGCCAACCCCGGCAATGCCTATGTCATTGTTGGTGGCCGCTGCGGCTATGCCCGCCACATGGCTGCCGTGAGCGGCGACATCATCGAGTGTGGTGCTGTAGTCGGTGACAAAACTGACTTCTTCGACGCATTTTCCTGGGGCAATAAATTCAAGGCTGCCACCGGGGCGAGCGGCGGTGCGGCAGTCGACGCCGGTATCGAGAATGGCAATTTTCACCTGGCTGGAGCCGGTGCTGATATCCCAGCCTTCTGGCGCATCTATATCCGCGTCCACCCGACCGATAAATTCTTGCAACCCAGTTTGCGGGTTCATCAGCAATTGCCCGGTATTATTCAGACCCCATTGCTCTTTAAACCATTGGTTGTCGGTGCCGGTGGGCGGTGGATCCTGTCCTTCATCCGGGATCAATAAGACTCGATAGTGATCTGGCTCGGCGTAAAGGACATTGGGGTTATTGCTGAACATCTTGATGCTTTTGCCGACACTGCCAGCGGGCACTTTAATGATATGCACGCTGAGCGGGGATATGACTCTTTGTGGTGAGCCGCCGGCCATGGCCGCCAGCTGGCGAACCTCTTCAGCCTTGGTACCCGGTTTGAATTTCACCAGCACCCGATCCGGGGCGTAAGCGGGAATGTCATAGCGGCCTGGAACCTCGACGGCACCCTCTATGGTGCTAGGAGCTGCATGGGCATGGCTATAACTCAGGACAAACAGTAGCGATAACAAAAGACGATGAAAACTTTGCACTTTTTCTCTCCTTTGAACTTTTTAAATGTTTCCTGTCGGCGTTACCGCAAGGTCATCTCCTGACCTTAGGCCCGTTACTGTGCACTTAGTTACCAAATGGGATGCAAATATTGGCTGCCAATTTTGGATGTTAAGAACAGCCGCACAGACCAGCTTAACTTCCTAAGTCTAGAAGCCTTTTGCGTCATGGCAATGTTCAATGTTGTGATTGGTACTTTAGGGTTAAGGATGAATAGGGACAAAAAAGCCCCGCATGCAGGCGAGGCTCGATTTACTAGTTTCATTTCGCTTGGCGTATTACTTATGTTCCAACTGATTATGAATACTGGCGACCAATTCCCTAGGAATGCAAAGCTGATTTGCCAGCGCCTCCAGGTAATGAGTAGAGGCGGCTTGTTGCAAGTCGATAGCAGTGACGCTGGCGGCATACACCTCGATACCGGTTTGTGCATCCGGCACTGTGTTTACTAGTTCGGACAAGGTCATGGGCTTTCGCAGCTCATCGAAGAGCATGGCTTTTTCCGTGACCGTAAGGGCCATATTTTCCACGCTGGCAAAAATCTTTTGACGCTCCGCTTCGTCGATATGGCCATCGGCATAGGCGGCGGCTATCATCGCCCGCATAAGCAGTAATTGCCCCGACTCATTGTTATCATCGACCACCTCGGTAAAGGCCTGCTCTGGCATGCGTGCCGGGGTGTAATCAAAGGTGCGGCCACTGCTATTGGCCGAGTGCGTGTCCTGAGCTGATTGCGGTGGGTATTCCCTGTTTACCTGGCCCGATTGGCTGGTCTCGCTTTTTTGCGAATATTGCTGGTAGGCCTTCCACGCAAGCCCACCCACGGCGGCTAAGGCGCCATATTTAAACGCCTTTTTACCCACCTTCTTACCTTTTTTGCTTGTTGCCAGGTTGGTTAATCCGCCACCGGCCACGCCGCCTAAGAAGCCACTGAGCGCTCCTGATTTATTCAGGCTGCCCACTAATTTTTGTAACTCTTTCATCACTGCGTCCTTTTCTCTGTGGTGAGCACACCATATGCCAATTTTTTTGAAATGAAAACGGCGGTTTTGTTACAAAGCGCTACAAGGGCAGCCAAGTCTAGATGCGATCCTTGGGCGTTGAGGTTAGGGTACACATGGTATCAATCCAGCCGCTTGGTGAAACGCTTGGCAGCGGCGATAATACCGAAAATGGTAAAGGCGCTAAGCCAGAGTGAGTCTTGCCATAAACTGCTGATTTCGGCGCTGCGCAGCACCAGGGCTCTGATCATGCGAATAAAATGCGTTGCGGGCAGGGTTTCAGCAAGCCATTGTGCCGCAACGGGCATGCCTTCATAGGGAAACATAAACCCCGAAAGTAAAATGGACGGCAACAACACAAACAGGGTCATTTGCATCGCCTGCAACTGGTTTTTGGCAAAGGTCGAAATTAACAGCCCCAAGGTCAAACTGGCAGAAATAAACAGCAGAGAACTCAACAAGATATCCAGAGGCTTGCCATTGATCGGCACATCAAACAGAAAGTGGCCTAAGCCTAAGACGATCACCACCTGAATTAAGCCGACGAAAATATAGGGCACAATCTTGGCTATCATCAGCTCAAGGGGGCGTACCGGGGTGTTAATTAACAGCTCCAGGTTACCCCTTTCCCGCTCGCGCACTATGGCAATGCTGGTGAACAGCACCATGGTCATGCTCAAGATGATGGCAAGTAAACCGGGCACTATATTCACCGCAGTTCTGCGGCTGGGGTTGTAATACAGGGCGATTTCAAAGGTATTGCCGGCACTCCCTAATGCCTGTTGGCTATTGGCTGATTTAGGGTCGAGCGTAAAAGGCATATTCTGCAAGGCGGAGATAGCGCCGCCAATAACGCTGTCGGTGCCATCAACCAGCCAGTGTGCAAGGGCCCGCTGTTGCGCCAGGCGCTGATTGATATCATGAGGAATGACGAGTACCGCCCGCACTTCACCGGCTTGTATGGCGGCTTTTGCCGCTTCTGGGGTCTCAAAGGCTTTTGTAAAATCAACTACCTGGGTTGCGCGCACGGTTTCAAGCAGCAAGCGTCCGGTTTGATTATGGCTTTGGTCGACGAAGGCGACGGGGATATGACGTACATCGGTATTGATGGCATAACCAAACAACAGTAGTTGTATTAAGGGAATAATCACTATCATGGCAAAGGTAAGGCGATCGCGCGTCAGCTGCTTTACTTCTTTGAACATCACGGCACGAATACGGACAAATGAGATCATGCTCGGCTCGCTCCGGTAACGCTCACAAACACATCTTCCAAGGTGGGGCGCGCCAGGGTCAGCTCCACCTGCTGTAATTCCGGGAATTGAGATTTAAGCCATGCGATAGGGTTTGCGACTTGCTCATCGACCAGAACCCTAAGCCGTACTCCTAACTGCGCGGCGGAGCGCACCTGTTTATTGGCAATCAGTTTAGATTTTAACGAGCGCAAGCCAGTAGTTTTAACCTCAACTATGTTTACCCCCATATTGCGCATTAACTCTTCCGGCGAGCCATCGGCCCGTATCACCCCGGATTCCATAATCGCCAAGCGATGGCAACGCTCCGCTTCGTCCATATAGTGAGTGGTGACCAAGATGGTGGTGCCTAGCTCGGATAAGTCGAATAACTTCTCCCAAAAATTACGGCGATTTTCTGGGTCCACGGCGGAGGTTGGTTCATCTAAAAACAAGAGTTCGGGCTTGTTAATGGTGGCGCAGGCCAAGGATAAACGTTGCTTTTGGCCGCCGCTCATGCCGCCGACAATCTGTTTTTGTAATTTATCCAGTCCGTAGGTTTGCATCTGCTCCTGAGTGCGACTTTTGAGTTTGGCTCTACTGATACCGTAAATTTGCCCCATAAAAAGCAGGTTTTCTGCCACCGTTAAATCTTCATATAACGAGAATTTCTGGGTCATATAGCCGATCCGCAGCCTTAATGCGTCCGCCTGCTTTGGGATGCTCAGCCCTAACACCTCAACCTGGCCAGCAGAAGGAGTGAGCAGCCCGGTAAGTACGCGAATAGTGGTCGATTTGCCGCAGCCATTGGGCCCCAAAAAGCCATAAATTTTGCCTTTTTCCACATTCAGCGAAATATTGTTGATGGCCTTTAGGTCACCAAATTGCTTGGTGACATTATGAGCCTTAATCACTAATTCGCCCATGCTTAGCGCACCCTTAGCGCAGCTTTATCTGCACGGGAATACCCGCAGGCAGGGCGTTGGTGCTCGCCGGTAAGTCAATTTCGGTCAGATAGACCAGGCGCGAGCGATCGCCTTCGCTCATGCTGCGATAGGGGGTAAAGGCGGGTTCCACGGACACCCAGCGAATAATGCCGGCGACTTCATTTTCCACCCCATCGATGCGCACCATTATTTTTGTGCCGGCGGCCATTTTCGCCTTGTATGGCTCGGGAACATAAACCCGGGCATAGGGAGTGCTGTTGGCCTGTATGATTGCCACTATACTGTTTTCTTTCACCCGCTCGCTATGTTGTAGGGGAGTGAGTCTAAAATGCCGTCGCGAGAGGCCCTGATGGTCATATCCGCTAACTGGGCTTGTTTATACTGCACATCCGCTTGCGCCGCTTTGAGTGCAAACTGAGCTTGTTGAATGTCTTCTATCCGAGAACCGCTTTGCAGTTTGTTGAGGCTTTGATGTGCTACCTCGACAGCCGCTGTGGCCGAATCTCGGGTGGCAATGGTGTTATCCAGCTCCGCTTGTGAGGCCAGGGATTTTGCTACCAGCTCATGTGCGCGCTTCAGCTGCAATTCGGCCTCATGGGCGCGAGCCTTTGCCGAGGCCAGGTTCGCCTCAGCAGCGCGAATGTCTTCTGCTCTTTCGCCATTGAGTAATTTGGTCAGCTGCATCTGGGCTTGCTGCTCAAGCGCCTTGGCCATATTTAAGGTGGCCAATTGCTTTGTTTGATTAAATTCAACCAGGATATCGCCCGCTTTGACCTCGGCGCCTTCGGCAATGGGTTGAGCCGTGATCACCTCATTGGCGGTGGCCAGCAAGGTCACCCTGTCACGCTCAAGAATACCGAAAGCGGTATTTGAGTCGCTGTCGCTGCATGCCATTAAGCTGGTTAGCAAAACGAACCAAAGCGGGATGTATCTTAATTTCATGTAGCTCGCCCAAGGTTAGGAGCAAATTAGTAAATCACGTCCTGTTAGATATAAGTTTAGTTTAAATTTATAAAGGGATATTTTTCAAAAAGTTGCTTTGTCGCCATGGTTGTAGGTCGGGATTTTATCGCGACAAATATGCTCTAAGCAGGCGATGTCGGCGCGAAGCACCGACCTACAATTTATTGCATGTCCACTATGCGGGTCAGGGTTGGCTTGGCCTTATCAACATCGCCAATTTCCTGAAAGACCACTCGACCTTGCTCGTCCAATAGCGTCATTAGATTAGAGTGGGCCACTTCGTTGTCATCGCTTTTTTGGTATTTGATATTGAGTGCCATGGCCAGGGCTCTGACATCCTGAGAGTCGCCCGTTAACAGGGTCCAATGATCGGGTGCCAGCTTGCGGCGCTCGGCAAAGGACTTAAGCATCTCTGGGGTATCCGAGTCCGGAGTTAAAGACACCAAAACAAAACCGACCTCGTTTTGCAGCTCGGCTGGGAGCGATTGCTGCACCTGTTGCATGGTCATCACTATGGTCGGGCAGGTATGCAGGCAGTGGGTGTAAATCAGGCTGACCAACTGTTTTTTCCCCTGCAGGGCCGCTATGTTAAGGGCCTTATTATCCTGGGTTTGCCACTGGCTATTAAGGTGATAAATGGAATCGCCGGGTAGCTCAGCAGTCAGTTCGCCAGCGAGGTCGCCGGCCAGGCTTTTAGCGCTGGAAAATAATAAAAATGTGGATGTTATTAGCAAACTAGTGAATTTTTTCATCTTCTTCTCCGGGTGCTGATGCCGCATTGGCAGCGCAGCGAAAACCTAAATTGGGAAGGGTATATTTGGCCTCTAAGCTACTGCGAAAGCCGTAGCGCATAAAGGCGGCATAATCACCTGGGTCAACGGCGCCAGTGACGCCTGCAGCACAAAATAGTTTGGTATCTATGGCGCTGTCGGCGCGAGACTCGCCGGTCACCAAGGAGGAATTAAAGTCCTCAGTCCATTCCCATACCAAACCATGGAGGTCGTACACCCCCCAGAAGTTGCTCTCGGTCAAGCCGATATCGGCCAGGGCGCCTTGGCTTGGGGTGCTGTACCAGGTTAAGATCTTTTGTTTATATCCAGGCTCTTGTGAGCCATCGGCCTGAGTCTCGCTAGCCAGTGCCGCAAGCTCCCATTCGGCCACGCTGGGCAGGCGTTTTCCCTGGGTCCGACAATAGGCATCGGCAGCAAACCAGGATACATGAGTGACGGGAGCCTTAGGTGCGCTAAAAGGCACTGAACCTTGCCGTTCGTGCCAGTGTTGCAGGTAGGTAGGCTCGGCAAAAAGCGCCGCCATTCGTTCTTTACGCCACCTCGGGTGGTCTTGGGTAAACTGCCAGAATTCCTGATTGGTCACCGGGTATTTATCGAGGTAAAAACTGGCGACCGATTGCATCGGGCTGTCTTTGCTCATATACAGGGGGCGATAATCGCCGCCGCTCACTAGCACCTGCTCACCGGCTCCGCTTAGAGCCAGTGAAACAGATACCAGTAGCAGGGAGGTGCTAAGCATATTCGCTCTTACCTTAATGCGCTTTTTGCTTACGAACCTTTTGCACCTGTTCAACCGTGATCTCACCACCCTTATTATCCCAAGAGTTTAAGATGAAGGTTAAAACATTGGCAATTTCGTTGTCATCAAGCTGCATGGCCGGCATCACGCTGTTAAAGCTTTCGCCGTTGACTTTAATCGGGCCTTCAAGACCATGAACAATGGCGCTGATCCCCCGGGTTGGATCTTCGTTAAAGTAGTCGGACTTAGCCAGTGGTGGGAAGGCTTGAGCAATGCCTTGGCCATTGGGTTGGTGACAGGCGGCGCAGTTGGCATTATAGATACGCTTACCGAAGGTGATCTTATCCTCTTTGCTTTGCGCTTTGGCGACCTGGTATTCCCCTTCTATGGTTTGGATAGCCGAGCCTTCTGGTTGATAGATGGCATCGCTGATCTTACCCGAATAGACCACCTTATCTTCTTCACCTTTGACATTGATCATGCCCAGGGCACCCTTGTTAAAGGCGCGGAAGATGGAGTGATCCACCATGATCAAATTGCCTGGTACTTGTACTTTAAAATCGACAATTGCCGAGCCGCCTGCCGGTACCAAGGTGGTTTGAATATTATGGTTTTTGGCGTCGCCACCCTCGATATACACGGTATCGAAAATCTCACCGATAACATGGAAGGAAGACACTAGATTAGGACCGCCATTACCCACGTAGAGGCGGATGGTTTCGCCTACCTTGGCAGTTAAGGAGTTTTCCCCTGTAAGGCTGCCCACGGCACCATTGAAGACCACATAGTCAGCGTTTTCTTCTATGGCTTTTTCCATATCGAAGGGTTGCAGGCCGGCTTCACCGTATTTGCCCTTGGTGTAAAAATCACCCTGCATCACATAGTATTCACGGTCCACCTTAGGCAGGCCATCTTTTGGCTCAACCAAGATAAGGCCGTACATGCCGTTGGCTATGTGCATACCTACTGGTGCCGTCGCGCAGTGATACACGTATAAGCCCGGGTTCAGAGCCTGAAACGCAAAAGTAGAGGTGTGTCCCGGAGCGGTAAAGGATGAAACTGCGCCACCCCCTGGCCCGGTAACCGCGTGCAGGTCGATATTGTGCGGCATTTTTGAGCTTGGGTGGTTGGAAAGATGGAATTCAATCTCATCCCCTTCTTTAACGCGAATAAAACTGCCCGGCACAGTACCGCCAAAAGACCAGTACACGTATTCTACGCCATCGGCCATGGTGCCGATTTTTTCGATTGTTTCCAGGTGCACTACCACGCGCGCATTATGATCGCGGCTAATAGCCGGAGGCACATGCGGGGGGGCAGTAAGTACGGCGTCTTCAACGGGGAGTGCTGAAGCTGTGCCAAGGTAGGAAGAGGCCGTTATAGCCAGAGTGATCCACAGTGTTTTTACACCCATAGTCCTTACTCCGTGTGTTGTCGGGTTATAACCCTAGTATTTGGTTGTGTGCATATTTTGTTCTTGAATACACACAGGTATACAGGCCCGCGATGTGATGGGACGTGCCAGCTCAGCGATAAATCGAGCACTGCAAAAACTATCCATAACCAGTATTAGCGACTGCGTAAAAACTGGCATGATCCAGATCATCTTTGTTACATATTTAACAAAAGAATGAAGCAGTGGTTTCTGGGTTTGTCAAAATCGGTGGCGGTGGATATTTGTGGAAAAATATGCACTAATAAAATAATCACAAAAACTAAATAAATATTCACGGTGTAAGGCTTATGAGTGGTAGCGAAACCCAAAGTGTGTATGTAGTTGATGACGATCCTGTGGTGCTTGATGCCATTGCCGAGCTGCTGCAATCCGTCGAGTTAAACACCCATACCTATGCTTCGGCGCAGCAGTTTTTCGATGCCTACAACGATGACATGAGCGGCTGCCTGCTGCTTGATATTCGTATGCCCGAGATGAACGGCATGGAGTTGCAAAAGCGCTTAAGCGACATTAATGCCAAGCTTCCCATTATTTTTATCAGCGGCCATGCCGATGTTTCGCTGGCGGTGCGGGCGATGCGCGAGGGTGCCTTTGATCTCATTGAAAAACCATTTAGAGACAATGACTTGCTTGAATGCATTTATGGCGCCTTGAAAAAAGACAAGGAGGCCAGGGCGGGGCAAGCGGGACAGGCTGAGATTAAGGAACGGCTGGCAACCCTAACTAACCGGGAGCGCGAAATTTATGATCTGGTGGTCGCCGGCAAGGCTAACAAGGTGATGGCTATCGAGCTGGGTGTGAGCCAACGCACGGTGGAAATTCACCGCGCCCGGGTGTTTAAAAAAATGGCCGTGCGTTCGTTGGCCGAGCTGGTACGAATGAACACCCTGCTAGACTCTTAGCGCTCACCTATCCCAGCCCTTAGGTCCCAGCCCTTAGGTCCCAGCCCTTAGGTCCCAGCCCTTAGGTGCCGGCGCTGGCCGGTCAGGGCGCCATTTATCTTTCCATAACACATCTTTTTTACATAAATATAACGCTAACTGACTTTTGTCAGTTGGCGCTCGTGTGTTTTCTGTAAATTGAACTGGCCAAGTATACAAAACCAAACTCAATAAGCGCTCGCGTGTGCATCTGCCGCGTCGGGCAAATGCGTTTCCCCCGCCTTAGGGAAACCGACAAACACATGTTGAGGAGGCTTTTGATGAATTTCAAAAAGTCACAAATTAGCTTATGCATCTCCTTGGGTGCAGCAACGTTGGTTGCTGGCCCGGTCAGTTATGCAAAATCGGCACAGCCGATCGTCAATGAAGCTGTGGTACACACCACAACTCGCCCTTTAATTCAGTTGGCCGCAGCGGTCAATAAAGACGCTAAAGCACGTCTGCAGATCGGTAAAATGGATGCCATCAGCGGTGAAGTGTCGCATAAAACCAGCGAAGTGATTCAAAACTTCGAGCTGCCGTTTGTAACCAGCGAATCGCAAAAACATGCATCCACATTAGACGCATACAGCAATCTATCCATGCTTGAGCCGTTTATGGCGGCGAAAAACGTGCAAACCGACTTTGCCGGCGATACCATGCCGGCGCCGCTGTTAAGCTTTGACGGCGTCGATAACGTCAATCGCGTAGCACCGCCCGACACTGTAGGTGATGTCGGCCCGAATCACTATGTGCAAATGGTGAACGTATCGTTTGCGGTATGGGATAAGCAAGGCAATATGCTGATTGAGCCAACCCCGACCAATGCCCTGTGGAATGAACTCGGTGGTATCTGTGCGTCGAATAACGATGGCGACCCCATTGTGCTGTACGATCAATTTGCCGAGCGTTGGATGGTGAGTCAGTTTGCCATCAACCCAAGCGATTATCATGAATGTATCGCCATCTCCAAAACCTCGGATCCGACCGGCGAGTGGCACTTATATGACTTCAAAATCAGTGAAGTCAAAATGAACGACTATCCGCACTTCGGGGTTTGGCCCGATGGCTATTATATGTCGGTCAACCAATTCTACCTTGATGGTCGTGAAGATCAGTGGGGTGGTGCCGGTGTCGTTGCCTTTGAGCGTGATAAAATGTTGCGCGGCGAATCGGCGCGAATGATCTATTTCGACGATCCGCACCCAGTACTCGGTGGTATGTTACCGTCCGATCTCGATGGTATGACGCCGCCGCCAGAGGGCGCGCCGAACTACTTCTTGCAACCCATCGATGAGTCGCAAGGTTACGACAGCGACGAAATGCATGTCTGGGCCTTTAAAGCAGACTGGGAAAACCCAGAAAACTCAACCTTTGAGCAGGTGGCCGCGGTGCCGGTGACCGGTATGGATTTCAGCAGCTGTAGCGGCGGCTGTATTCCGCAGCCGGGTGTATCAGCCGAAAACTACCTGGATAAAATCCCTTACCGTCTTATGAACCGCCTGGCGTATCGTAACTTTGGCGATCATGAATCTTTGGTGGTGAACCACACGGTTTATACACCAACGGAAACCGGTGCCGCTCGTTGGAGCCCGCGCTGGTATGAAATTCGTAATCCGAGCACCGAAGCCGTACTGCATCAGCAGGGCAGTTATGCGCCAGATGGCGACTCGCGCTGGATGGGCAGTGTGGCCATGGATGCCATGGGCAATATGGCCCTAGGTTATACCGTAAGCGGAGAAAATACTTATCCTTCAGTACGTTACACCGGTCGTTTAGCCTCAGACCCTCTTAATATGATGGCTCAGGGTGAGCAGGAAATAGTTGCTGGTGGCAGCTCACAGCTCGGTGCCAATGGCCGTTGGGGTGACTACAGCTCTATGAACATCGACCCGGTTGATGACTGTACCTTCTGGTATACCCAGGAATATTACGGCGACACCAACCCGGGCGGCATTGACTGGCGTACCCGTATCGGCTCGTTCAAATTCCCTAACTGTACCGCAGGCCCAACAGGTACCCTAAAGGGTCACTTGTATGGCAGTACCGGGGAACCTTTAGCGCAAGCGCAGATCAGCGTAGGTGCCATGACTACCTTTACCGATGAGTCTGGTTACTATGAAATTCTGGCCCCGGTAGGCGAATATGATGTCGCCATGGTGGCTTACGGTTATGCGCAGGTCGACTTCAGCGCCATCAATGTGGTCAAAGATGGCACAAAAGTGGTTGATGCCACCTTGTCAGAGCTACCGAAAACCACACTAGTGGGTCGTGTTGTCGATGGTTCAGGTCATGCCTGGCCAATTCCAGCATCTTTAACCCTGATGGGCGATCTAACCAAAGATGTGAACTTCAGCAACGACTCCAGCACCGGCGAATTCAGCATTGAAGTATATCAAGGCTGGCCTTATGCCATTAAGGTTGCTTCACTGGGCGAGGGCTATGTTGCTCAAGAGGTGAAAGTCGATACTTTGCAAACCAATGATCTGGGTGAAATTGCCCTGATGGTTGACAGCAAAGCCTGTGTAGCTCCGGGCTATCAGTCTTTGGGTATTGTTGAAGATTTCGATGGCACGGCCTTCCCGCCGGCCGGTTGGAACGTGGTAAATAATGCCAGCAGCGATGAAATTATCTGGAAAACCAGCACCGACTGGGCACGTCCTAACTATACCGGTGGCAGCGGTCATGCCGCGGCTATCGACAACGACCGTTATGGTTGGGGTCGTTACGACTCGGATCTGATCACGCCTGAGATTGCGGTTAGCGATCTGAACGGTGTAACCAGCTTGCAGTTCAAAATGGACTTCGTTGGTGGCATCTACGGTGGCTCCATGCTGGATATGGACATCAGTCTTGACGGCGGTGCCTGGAATACGGTGCTGAGCTATGGCAATACCATGCGTGAATTCCGCGTCGATTATGACCTGGCCGAACACCTGGTAGGTGCGCAGAGTTTCCGTTTACGTTGGCGTTATCACACAATCTGGGACGGAGAACAGTTCGATAACTGGGCCCAAGTCGATGATGTGACCATAGCCCAAAGCTGTGCCAGTGTTGAAGGTGGTCTGGTATCGGGACACGTGCTGGATGCCAATACCGGCGAGCCGGTGGCTAATGCGGTCGTCAGTACGGACAAAGGTCGCAGCACATCAACCAAAGCCGATGGTAGCTATCTTCTGTTCACCGATCTGGGTGACGTAGAATTGGCGGTGAAACAGGCCGGTTATACGCTACAAAGTGAGACGTTGAGCGTGGCGGTCAATGAAGTGCTAGAGCAGGACTTCACGCTTAATGCCGGTAAATTGGATGTGGATACGCAAACTCTAGAGCTGTCTGTGACCAGTGGCCGTAGCCTGTCAACGGCGTTGAATCTCGCCAATAAGGGTTCGGACGTATTGAACTTCAATATCGAAGAAATCAATGCGGCGCCGCGCCAAGACATGGTAGGTCCTGCGTTTGCTATCGGTGGCCGTAAGTTTGGCCCTAAAGATCTATGGGACTTAAACACCCGTGATATTCGTGTGCCATTTATCTTCCCGGATGCACCGAAAATGAATGCCGAGCTGGTACAAAGCTGGCCGATCGACCTGGTTGCCACCAATGGTGTTGCCTTTGACCAAAGCACCGGCGATCTATGGCTCAATAACCTGGGTGTATTCGGTGGTGACGATAAAATCTATCGCTTTAAAACCGACGGTACGAAAACGGATCAAACCATGGATGTGAGCCCCTTGCTAAGCACCCGTGGTGCCCATGCCGGCATGGCGTTTAATAAGCGTACCGGTAAGCTCTGGCAGATCATCGTTGGCGGCGACCGTTGTATCTATGAATTCGATACCAACAGCCTAAGCGCTACCGGTAACCGTATTTGTCCAGATCTGCCTAGCTCACAACGTGGCCTGGCGTATGATCCCAATGGCGACCAATTCTTCTCTGGTTCGTTTATTGATGGTCTGGTACACCGTTTTGCCAGCGATGGTACTTTGTTAGAGTCGACCGATGTGGGTCTGCCTGTGGCCGGTCTAGCCTTTAACCCGGCAACCAATCACTTGTTTGTCGCCGCTAACAGCTTTGCGCCTATGGATATCGATATCTATGTGCTGGATGTAAGCGACGAATATCGCGTGGTCGGTGGTTATTCAGTGCCTGGCCGTGCCGACGGCGGTGGCTCTGGTATCAGCCTGGATTGCGACGGCAACCTGTGGGTGTTGGATATCGAAAGCCAGCAGATGATCCAGATTAAGTCTGGTGAAACCGGGGTCTGCGAATTCAAAGAAGTGGACTGGTTAAGCTCGACGCCAAGCAAGGGTCAACTTGCTCTGGAACAGATGCAGCAAGTACAAATCGATGTTGATGCCAAAGACATGGAGCCTGGCTTCTATCAGGCACAATTGTTGATGGCCAATGATTCGCCTTACCTAGCGCAAAATGTATTGGTTAACCTCAACGTACTTGAGCGCACCCCCGGTGAGTTGGGCTTTACCGTGAGCCAATATCGCGTGAACGAAAACCAAGGTTCGGTGACTTTGACCGTATCTCGTCAAGGCGGCAGCGATAATGCCCTAAGCGTAAGCTATGAAACTTTGGATGCTACGGCGGTTGCCGGTAGCGATTACCAAAGCGCCAGCGGCCAATTACATTGGCAAGACCTGGACGACGGCGACAAGGAAATCACCATTGCCGTGATGAACGACGGCGAGAAAGAACAGAGTGAGTCCTTCTCCGTGCGTTTGCACCAGGTTGACGGCGGCGCAACGCTTTCAAGCCAGGTATTGGCAACGGTTGAGATCGAAGACGCCAAGTCTAAGAGCAGCGGCGGTAGCAGCCACCCATTTGTACTAATGCTACTGGCCACGTTAGCCTTGTTTAGACGCGGCCACGGTCGTGCGCTAAAGACTAACGCGTAAAGTAGTACCCTGTAACTAAGGAGCTCCTAGAGCTCCTTATTTCCCTTAGGAGTTAACCATGAATAAATTACTTCTTATCGGTGTTTTTTGCCTAGCTGCCGGCGCTCTTTCCGCACCGGTTGAGGCGCAAAGTTGGCAAGCGATGAAGCAGGAGAAAAAAAGCAAGATCAATAAGTTACACGCTTTTAATAGCGAGCAGGAGCGCCTGGTTGCGCGCTTTTTAGATTTAAACGCTCAGGTGCAGCAATTAGCGCTGCAGGTGAGTGATGCACAGCAAACATCCCCGGCGCTGGAGCCAAGCGGTCAACATGACCTGGATTTCGACAAAGGCAGTTATTATTTTGTCGACCACTTAAGTGCACAGCTGACCCGATTAGCCGATGCCAATAATGCGCTGCTGGCGAACTTCGGCACCGCCGCCGCAGGAGGGAATACTTCCCTACAGGCTCGTTACCTGGCTCTACGTAAGCAGCTACAGGATCTGACGGTGCAACTGAATGAATTTGAACATCGCAGCGAAAAGCTGCTAGTGTCGGCCTCGCCATTGTTAAAGCGAAAAATCCATGCTTCCCTGTCCAGTGGCTTGTTGTTGGCGGCGCAACTGCCGGCGCAACTTAAGGACAACACCACCTTGACCCTTTCCTTGGAGGCCTATCGTTAATTGATGGCCGAGCGTTAAACATCCTCTTTCCATGTTCTCCGGGCTCTTCAATTGCTGATGTGGCCCGGAATTTTCCCCCGCAAATTCATACCCCTAAGTTAAAAACAACAAGTAAACAAAAATAACATCCTGTTAACTGATAATTGTCAGTTACAGCCCGACGATAGTTTCGTACTTTGGCATGAGTATACAAAAGGCACAAATGTAACGGCTATTTACACGTATCTAGATCGCATAATTTCGAGTTTGGTTACCGGCAGTGCGAATACGTGAGTCATAAAAGTAAATAACAGGAGACTTTTGATGAACTTCAACAAGTCAAAATTGCAAAGCTGTGTGCTTATTGGCTTGCTCGGGCTAATAGGCAGTAATCATGCCTTTGCCGAGATGCCGCAGGCTCCAGTGGTTGGTGAGTCAGTCAAGAATGTAACAAGCCAGAGTACTAGCAATGCAGCCATGGCGTTAAAACCGGTGAGCCCAACCTTGGCCACCGCGGGTAAGGCGCCGCTTTCAAAGTCAGTAACAGGCCAGTTCGAGGATCAGCTCGAATTGTATAACGCACAACAACAAAGCCTGGTTTCAATGGCTTTAGATGGATTTACCGATCCCCTAGTACAAACTACGCTGGGTGAGCGAGCCATCCCCGAACCCAGTCTTAACCTGGATGGCCAGGGCGCCGACTGGGGCGATGCCGCCGTACCTGATACCAGTTTAGATGTAGGCGCCAACCACGTAGTGCAAGTGGTCAACATGTCCTATGCGGTATGGGATAAAAACGGCCAATTAGTTCAAGGGCGTACGCCAACTACACAGCTTTGGCAGGAGCTTGGTGGCGTGTGTGCCGATCCAGATGCCAAGCCACCGGCTATTGTCGGTTGGACAGCGCAACAAGACCGCGATGGCGCGGTCCTGTATGACGTTTTAGCGGATCGCTGGTTACTAAGCCAAACTGCGTTTGACGGCGCCAAGATGCACCAATGTGTGGCGGTGTCGAAAAGTGGCGATCCCACCGGCGAGTGGCATCTTTACGATTTTATTGCCACCGACTCGAAATGGTATGACAAGGCGCAATTCGGTGTCTGGGGTGATGGCTATTATATGGCCGCGCCACAATATTCTCCTGTCGACAAGTCTAAGCAAGGGATGGCGGTTGTGGCCTTTGAGCGTGAAAAAATGCTCCATGGTCTAGCGGCACAAACCTTGTATTTCGACCAAGCCGATATGCACAACGCCTTACCGGCGGATATGGATGGCATGCGCGCACCACAGGCAGGCTCGCCTAACTACTTTATGCAAATGCTCGATGATCAGGTTCATGGCGTTGCCGCGGACGCATTGCAGCTGTGGGGCTTAGAGGCCGATTGGCAAAACCCGGAGCAAAGTAACTTTGCCTTGCTAGCGACCTTGGCTACCGAGCCTTTCGATATCGATCAAAGCTGTGGTAAAACCTGTGTTGCTCAGGACTCCTGGGGTGGCGACAGCTATAACGCCCTAGACGCTCATCAGCAAGCGCTGATGTACCGCTTGGCTTACCGCAACTTTGGCGATCATGACAGCCTGGTGGTAAACCACACGGTGGCAACCGGTGATAAGCATTTTGGTGTGCGCTGGTATGAAGTGCGTAACCCAGGTAGTGAAGCCACGATTCATCAGCAAGGCACCTATGCGCCCGATGCCGCCAGCCGTTGGCTAGGCACTATGGCCATGGATGCGGTGGGCAACATCGCTCTAGGCTACAGCGTTTCCAGTGCCGATATGTTGCCGGCGATGCGTTACAGTGGCCGTTTAGCCAGTGATCCTCTTGGCCAACTTGGCTATGGCGAAGGCAGCGTCACCGAAGGTTTAGCACCTCAGGTTAACTCGTTCGACGGCAGCTGGGGCGAGCGTGCGCAAATGACCATCGACCCAAGCGATGACTGCACCTTCTGGTTTTCCAGTGAGTACGGTGCTGACACCGATTTCGAAACCCTTTGGGGAACACGCATCGCGAAATTCCAGCTCGATCAATGTCAGGCCGAGCCGCAAGGCGTGGTCACTGGGGTTGTCCGTGACAGCGAAACAAATGCAGCACTGGCAGGCGCCGAAGTACGTTTTGGCGACTACAGCACCATAGCCGATGCACAAGGCGTCTATACACTGTCTTTACCTCTGGGTAGCTATGAATTTAAGGCACGTGCTTATGGTCACCCGATGACCAACTTGGGGTCGGTGCAGGTGGCCAGCGAAGGTGAGTTAACTAAGGACGCGTCTTTGGTTTCCCTACCCAAGGCAACCATTAGCGGTAAGGTGGTTGATGGTTCAGGTCACGGTTGGGGATTACCGGCAAGCTTGCAGCTAAGCGGCGAGTTGGTGCCTTATACGGTGATCAACACCGACCCCATCAGTGGTGAATTTACCCTCGATGGTTACGCCGGATGGCCGGTAAACCTGATGGCATCGTCCGTCAGTTATAATCCGCAAAATGTGGCGACTCAGGCCAATGGCGATACCGAGCTAGGTAACATTGCCCTGCAGGTGAACAAGGATGTGTGTGTTGCTCCCGGTTACAATAAGGCCGATAGCAGCACCTCCTCTGTGGTCGAATTTGAAGATGTGAACTTCCCACCTACGGATTGGACCGTTGTCGATAATGCCGGTACTGGCGTGGTGTGGAAAACCAGTGAGCAATGGAGTCGTCCTAACTTAACCGCTGGCAGCGGTATGTCGGCGGCGGCGGACAGCGACCGCGGCGGTCGTAACCTTTACGATACCGAGTTGATCACTCCTGTTATCTCTGTTGCTTCGTTGCAAGGCTTTGAAACCGTGAGTTATGAGCAGGCCTTTAAGGCGTATGCCCAGTCGGTATTCGATTTTGATATCAGCGTTGACGGTGGTCAATGGCTGAACATTCATAATCTGATCACAGACAGCATCGGCAAGGTCGTTGTTGACTTGGGCACTTACCTAGATGGCGCTGAGAGTTTCAGACTAAGATGGCGTTATTACACCCTGAGTGTTGATAATGCCTATGACTGGTATGTGCAAATCGATAATGTTGAGTTCGGTTTAGGCTGTGGCTTTGCCGAAGGTGGTTTGCTGGCAGGGATGATCACCGATGCCAATACCCAGGCCCCGTTAGCGCAAGCTCAGGTACAAAACCAGCAGGGTAAGGTTACATTAACCGCTCAGGATGGCTTCTATCGTCAGTTTAATGCCGCCGGTGAGCAGAGCATGAGCATCGCCCTTAGCGGCTATGCGCAGGCCGAGCAAAGCGTAAGCATCGCCAACGATCAGGTCAGCGAGCTTAATGTTGCCCTTAATGCCGGTCTGCTAACCAGCTCGGCGCAGGCGCTCGAACTGGATGTGGTTGCCGGACGCAAAGTTGCCAGCGATATCACCTTGGCCAACGAAGGCAGTTATGGGCTTAACTACAAGGTTGCTGAAGTCGCCCTACCCAGTGGTGATAACCCGAGTGAGGCAAGCCTGGGCGATAACCAGCAAGCACAGGCTTTGAACATTGCCCGCCCGTATGGCATGGTGGTTGATAAGGTGACCAACAGCGTTTGGGTTAACAGTGCCAAAGCCTTCGGCGGTGACAACAAGCTCTATCGTTTAGACGAACAGGGCCAGAAAACCGGCGATGTAATCGACCTGAATCCGCTAGCGGCAGGCGATGATCTGGTTGCGGATCTTGCGTTTAACACCCGCACCAACACCGCTTGGCAGGCCATTTTCAGTGATGCAAACTGTATCCATGAGCTTGACCTTAACGCCATGCAGTTGACGGGCAAGCGCGTGTGTCCAGACCTGGACGGTAATGGGGTTGGCGGCTTGGCCTATGATCCGCATGCCGATCAGTTACTGGTCAGTAGCTACAATGCACAGAAATTGTATCGCGTGAACTTCGATGGCAGCGTCAGCGCCGAATACGACCTTGGTCTACCTGCCTTTGGTTTGGCCTACAACCCGAATGTTGGTCATCTGTATGTCAGCGCCAATGGCGAGAATGGGGTAGGCAGTGACAAGGCCGATCAGATCTTAGATCTGTACGTTGTTGATTTGCACAACGAACTAAGCCTGGTTGGGGCAACGCGTGTAGATGGTATGAATAGCTTTTCGCAAGCGGGTCTAGACCTCGATTGTGATGGCACCTTGCATGCCATGGACCTGGTAATGTCGCGCACCTTTAGCCTTGCCTCGGGGCAGCAACAGGTGTGTGCACAGCCGCAAGCAAGCTGGTTCACCTACTCCGAAGATGGTGGAGCGTTAAATGTCGGCGAGCAACAGGCCCTGACCCTGGGTGCCGATGCGGCCGCCTTGGCTCCGGGTGTCTACCAGACCACCTTGTTACTGCAAGACGATACCGCCTACGCGGCCCACGAAATTGCCGTAACCCTGAATGTCAACGAACCCGTGTTGGGCGAGTTTGGCTTTGCGGTGAGCGCCTATGAAGTTAATGAAGGTGACAATCAAGTCGTGGTGACGGTACAACGTACCGGCGGCAGCGATGGCGCCGTGGCACTGAACTATCAAAGTCTTGATGGCACAGCTAAAGCGCTGGCGGATTATCAACCTGCGTCGGGCATGCTGTACTGGGATGACCAAGATGGGGAGGCGAAGTCCTTCACCGTTAAGCTGGTGGATGACGCCGAGGTAGAAACCATGGAGTCGTTTAATATCCTGCTCAGTGCCGACGATGAGACGTTATTGAACGCCGAGGTGGTTACCACGGTCAAAATAACCGATAACGACAAGCTGAAGGGCAGCAGTGGTTCACTGTTCCACCTACTGTTCATGCTAGCAGCGTTAACTCTGGTTCGCAGAAAAGCGTAAAACTAACCCTAAGGCGCCGAGTTTCGGCGCCTTATTTGCTTTAGGAGACAGTTATTATGAAAACCTTTAAGCCCGGATTATTAATTGGCATGACTGCGTTCATGACCCTCAATGTAAGCGCACCCGTTTTTGCCCATAACGGCGAAGTTGACACCAACCAAAGCAAGCCTCCTAAGGTGACAACTAATGTCAAACCTGAAAAGGAAGCACAGCCTGAACAAGTGGCTTCTAAACCGGAGTGTGAGGGCGAAACCAGGGTGATCCCTTTGCATCAATTGCCCGTGGAGCGCAAACTCAATGAACAGAAAACGTCTATGACTGAGCAACAAAAGCCGAACCAAACACAGCCTGCCAAGGCTAAAATAGCTGCTAATGCGGCCAAGGGCGAATCAAAATCGCTACGTGATATCAGCGCCGAGGAGCGTCAGCAAGAGTGCGCAAACGCCAAGCCCGTTAAGGTGATGCCCATTGGCCGACTGCCGGTAGAAAACGCCATCAGCAAGCAGAAAAAGGACCAAAAGGATAAAGGAAACAATTAATTGTCGCTGTGTTTATAGTGGCTGTTTGCGTCATTTAAGGTATGGTAAAGAGAGTAATACACCGCCTTGGCGCAGGCTAAGGGAGGTAGTCAGTTGAGGACTCATACCATGCGTACCTTTTCTTCTCGGCATAGAACGGTCAGACGGCTGATCCTCTATATCATCCTGTTTAGCTCGGCGATCACTCTAATATCGTCGGCGCTGCAACTGTACTTGGAATACACTCAGGGGGTGGCGGAGATCAATGCCGAGATCCATCAAATCAAAGACAGCCAGCTTGAAAGCATTGCCCTCAATGTGCAAGACCGCAATATACAGTTGCTCCAGCTGCAACTTGATGGACTGGTTAAACTGCCTGGGATCGAGCGTATCAGTATTGTTACCACCGACAGGGTGAAATGGCGTGCCGGTGAGGTGATGTCCAATGAAATTATCGATGAACGTTTTGTCTTGTATCAGCATGGCAGGGAGCAGGAGCCGCCCCTGGGGATTTTGCAAATCGTGGTGGGTCTGGATGAGTTATATAGCCGCCTCACCGACCGAGTGTATTTTATTGTTATCAGTAATGGTATTAAAACCTTTTTGGTGGCCGGTTTTATCCTCTATCTGTTTCAATACCTGGTCACTCGTCATCTCAGTAAAATCAGTGACTTTGCACAAAACCTGACCTTTGATAAGCCTATACCACCCTTAGTTCTGGATAGAGATGCGAAGGAAAGAAACGCTCCGGATGAGCTGCAAACCGTGGTGAGCGCCCTCAACGGCATGCAATTACGTCTTGGCGATGAGCTGCAAAGACGCCAAGAAGCAGAGCAAAAACTATTGGCCAGTCGCGACCAAATCGCCCACCTCGACAGGCTCAACAGCATGGGTGAGATGGTCAGCACCATCACCCATGAAATCAATCAGCCTCTAACCGCCATTGCCAGTTATGCCCAAAGTGCCACCCGCCGTATCGACAGCGCCCGGCCCGAGCAGCAGGCTGAGCTGCAGCAATGGTTAGCGACTACCTTAAAGAAAATTTCCGAGCAGGCGCTGCGCAGTGGCAAGGTGCTGCAACGGATCCGCAACTTTGTGAAATTGCGGGCCATGGATATGCAGCGGCTGGATGTGAATACCATGCTTCGCGAAGTGGGCGATATGGTGGAGACCACGGCCAACAGTAACCAGGTGAGCCTGGTACTCAAATTCAATCCGTCGCCCTTGTATGTAGAGGGCGATCCGGTTCAGTTGCAACAGGTGAGCATTAACCTGATTAAAAACGCCATTGAGGCCAGTCACCCGGGCGCTCAGGTGGTTATTTCTACCTGCCTTAACAGCGAGAATAATGAGGTGGAGTTGTGCATTCACGACGAAGGCGTGGGGGTGAGTGGCGAGGCCGTCGAGCATCTTTTTGAACCCTTTTATACCAGTAAGAAGCAAGGCATGGGTGTGGGACTGTCAATCAGCTTGGCGATTGCCAAGGCGCACAATGGTACCTTGAAGTATCAGGCCAATGCTCAGGGCGGATGCGACTTTACTTTGACCTTACCTGCCGTTGGCGAGGAGGTGGCTTATGACGTTTAAAATGAGCTTTGCGCTGCGAGTGACCCTGCTGCTGTGCGCCATTTTTATCATCATAGCGGCCTTGGCGTTTTCTCAGCTGCAGCGAGTTGAACAAACACAGGTTGAAGACGAATTATCCAAGGTGTTGCAGGTCAATTTACACGGTCACTCCAGCTATTATTCCTTTGAGGGCGAGGGCGACCAAGTACTGGATGACTTTGCCAGCTTTTGGCCAGGGACCTTGCACGGCGCCGTGCGCAGTGCCGGTAAAACCGGCAAGGGTCTAGACTTCTCGGTGCATCAGGACGCTCATATGGGCGTGGATATTTGCTGTAAAATCGGTAAGCCGCTGTCGACTACGCGTTGGCGTGAGGTGACCTTTGAAAATGGTGGCATCAGTATCGCCATGTGGCTCAAGCCCCTGGCCCTGGAAGACAAGCAAATTTATCCCTTGTATGGTGGCTGGTATGGCGATGTACAAAGTAACAAGCTCAGGGTGGTGGATAGGCGTGTAGAACTGTTGATCTACTCAAGCTCCGGATACCAGCCAAAATCAGTGGTTAAAAGCAACACTCGCCTGGTAAACGGCCAGTGGACGCACGTTGCTGTGGTGCATAATGGTAAACAAGCGCGGCTGTTTATTAACGGCGAGCTTGATGCCGCCCAAGACGCCAACATTAGCGTTAGCTCTATCGTCAATGATGTGTTTTTAGGGGGGATCCCCAAGCAACATGCCACCCAAGGCAAGCATGCCTTTGCCGGCGTTATCGACGACTTTTTTATGTCGGAACTAATTTTAACGGATAAAGAAGTCAACGCATTGTTTAATAAAGACAAGCTGGCGGCACAGCAGTTGGGCGAAAACTAGCACCCAACTGCTTCAATAGCGCTCAAAACTGGTAGGTGATGGCAATGCCCACGTTTCGCCCCGGCGCGTAGGGTGCACTGTCATCGGCGCTGACGCGATAGAGGCGATCACCAGCATTGTCGAGCCACAGACGTACCTTGGTTCGTTCATTGAGCTGATAGGTCAGCTTGGTCGAAAGCAAGGTATGGCTGGGCAGGGGTAACTCGGAGGGTCCCACCTCGTCCTTGGCACTGCGTAATGTTGCACCCAGATCCCATTGCCAACGGTCGCCCTGGTAGCTCGAAGTGAGTTTATGTTCGCCGGCGCCAATGTCGGCAAGGGGGCGACCCTGTTCATCCTCGCCGTTAAGCCACTGACCACCGAGGCCGAGGGAGAAGTTGTCGGTTACCTGATATGCCGCCTTGTATGCCAGTCCTTTAATTTTCCCGGAGCCAACATTGATATAGCGACGCGTATCGGCATCGATATCGATGCGCTCGATATAGTCGTCAATGTGCTGGGAAAAGGCGCTAAGGCTCCAGTTAAAATCCGATTTCTGGTAGGAGAGCTTGGCTTCAAAGCCCAGGCTTTGCTCCGGCTCGAGCTCCAGATTGCCCTCCACGCGGCCGCGGGGGGTTTCACCAAAAAAGTAGCTTTCCGTCAGCGCCGGCTGGCGAAAGGCCGTACTGGTGATAAACTTCGCCGCTAATTCGGGCGTGAGTGCCCAGCTAATACCGGCAAAGCCACTGACATTGGTGTCGTTGCGGCTCCCTTGTTGTGCCTTGGTTTTACTGTAATCGAGGCGGCCACCAAGCAACAGGTCGATGTTATCCAGGCTACGGGTGGCATCGTACACAAGGGCGCCCTGGTACTGGCTGGCGTCCAGCACGGTGTCGCTGCTGGTTAGGCCCGAGGCTAAATCAAGCTCATTTTCTGTCGCTTGCACCTGGGTTCTGGCATCGAAGGACAAACGCCATTTGCCCTGCCAATCGCCAAAATACTGATAGCCGTAAAGCGCCGCCCCATAATCCAAGGATGAATTACTCAGGGTATTGATGCGCTTGTTGGGGCGCTCAATATAGGTATCGAGATGGGCATTGTGCACATAGACATCGGCATAAATCTGGTCAAAATCAAACTCCGCCTTGGCTAAGAGATGATCATTGCGTGGGTAGAGGGTGCGTTTCTTGCTCAGTGGCGAAGCACTGGCCTTACCCAGATTGTTGCCTTCGCTATAGAGCACCCAGGCACGCGTGAGGTAGGGAAGCTCAAGGTCGGCACTTAAAAACACATTGTGATTTTCGTAGCCGTTGTAGATGCTGTTGCCATCGGCGCTTTCGCCTTCATCGGCTGTGCGGGTCGACAGTCCCCAGGAAATGCCTTCCTTGCTCCCTTGCCAGGCCAGATGTTGCGCTTGGTTATTGCTTTGCCATTGGGCATCCAATTGTTGACCCTCGACGCGGTTCAGTTTGATATCCACGGCGCCGCCCATGGCTCCGGATCCATAGTAGGTTGAAGCGGCGCCAGGAATTACCTGCACCTGGCCGATTAACGCCGGGTCGATAAACTCGGCGGCGCTGCCGGCGCGGCGATCGCTGTAAATGGGAATGCCCTCTATCAGGGTTTGCACCCGCCAGCGGGAAAAGCCGCGCATACTGTACATCTGCATCATGCCGCCTTGACCGTTTAGGGAAATGGTCGGCTCCTGCGCCAGCAATTCCGACAATTGCAATGGTGAGCCCTGGGCTTGCTGCGGGTCGATGTGCTGGACCTCGATTAATTGCAGACTGGATTGATAAAAGTTCGAGGTGCTGCTGAGCACCTCAATATGCTCCATGCCATCGGCGTGGGCAGCCACAGTGACAAATCCTGGAGCGGATAAAACTAAAGGGGTGAGTGCGGTGCGTATTAACTTCATGGGCAAGGCCTCGACCTAAAAAACAACTGATAAGGCACGCTACCATGTTCACTTTTACGTCAATATAAGTAGTTTCCGATCCCCCATAGGTACATCTACGCATAGCGAGCGCCCCATTGAATTGGCTAAATTAGCAGCATGCAAGACACGAACAGCGAATTGAATGTAGCGAGGCACCCATGATTGATCACAACATGCCATTGAACACTGTGAATTTGGAGCTGGCTATGCAAGGAAGTATTTTTAACCTGTTGGCACCTAAGCTGGGCTTAGGCAAGCAGGCCAAGGCCGCTCAGAAGACACCTCAGGTGCGCCTAAGCGAGCTGGTAAAGGGCAGCAAATCCCTTGACGCCGAGCAGCACTTGTTCCGCCAAGAGGATGAATTTAAAGCGCTTTACCTGGTGCAATCCGGTGCATTCAAAAGTTATCGACTAACGGCCTCGGGCAAGGAAGTGCTCACCGGGCTGTATTTTCCCGGCGATGTTATTGGCGTTGGCGGTTTGGCACAGCAGCAACACTTTTATTCGGTGTCGGCGTTGCAGGACTCGCGAGTGTGCGAAATTCCTTTTGCTCGTCTGCTACAGGACTCGGTTGCCAACTCCGATGTATTGCTGACCATGCTAAGTCTGATCAGCCAGGAGTTTTCCGCCGATCAGCACCTACGTCAACTGCCGACCAAAAGCATTAAGTCGGCCGTCGCTTCCTTATTGCTGAACCTTTCCTCGCGCCTGGGCAGCTCAAGGGTGCCGACCCTGTGTTTTGAGTTACCCATGAGTCGTGCCGATATTGCTAATTTACTGGGTGTGTCCTCCGAGGCGGTCTGCCGCGAGTTCACCCGCTTAAAGCAAGAGGGCGTGCTCGAGGTTAAGCGTAAAAAGATCTACATCAGTGATATCGATGAGTTATACGCCCTAGCCAATGAGTAAAGGGCGTATTGGTTAGGCTGGCTCATCAACTATGCATAGACTTCTTCTGAGCTCATCCATATAGTCCCAACTTGGGTGTAGGCGCGTTTTTAACGCGTCGGTGCCCATACTTTTCAGTGCTGCCGGAGCAGTTATCTCGGCCGTTGGATTCCCCCAAAACGCATAACTACCAATCGAGGTAACGGAGTCGGGCAGGATCACCTCGGTGAGCTCGTTACTATCAAAGGCGCTAGTGCCTATATGGATCAGCGAGTCTGGCAGGGTGACGGCTGTTAGGTGTTGGCAATCAAAGACATGAGGGGCAATGCTGGTGACCGAATCGGCCAGGGTAATGGCCTTACGCTCGCCGCCATAGGCAATCAAGGTGCGGTTAGACTCTTCCCCATAAATAAAACCATGTGTGATCTTGCCGTTTACCTTTTCAATTCGGTTATAGCGAAACGCGGAATAGTGAATATGCTCCAGTGTTTTTGGCAGGGTGATGGCCGTAAGGGTATTGTGCTCAAAGGTGCCTTCATCAATCCGTGTCACCGCCGCGGGAATAGCTACCGAAGTGAGCTTGTTGACCCGAAAGGCATCCGCCCCCAAATGACTCAGCGAGTCGGGCAGATTAACCTGGGTCAGCTGATTGTACTCGAACGCCCCGGCGTCAATCCTGCTCAGCGTGTCCGGTAAATCTACGCTTACTAACTCATTAAATCTAAAGGCATCTTCGCCAATGTGTGTCAGGGCTGCGGGCAGGCGAACGCCGCTGAGTGTGCTGTCCCAAAAGGCGCGCTTGCCGATGTGGGTGACCGAATCGGCAATAATGACCTTGGATAGCCGGATACGCTCAAACGCTGACGGCGCGATGCGGGTGATACTCACCCCATCGAGATTACTGGGAATACGTACTGCAACATAATCCGACCAGGGGGTGCGTGGGCCGTATTCGCCCTGGTATTTGACCAGGGTGCCACTGGTGCGATCTAGGATGACATCCTTGATTGTTAGCGTGTAAGGGGTATAGGTGTAGGTGACAAGGCCAGGTAAAACAATGGCCAATAAGGGCACTAAAACAAACACCAGGGGTTTACTTAATCGGCGTGATTTCATTTTTTCATCCATGATCTGTGTGGCTTAACTCGGTTCCTTGCGTCATAGAGCCCTTGGGGCGTGCCGCCGGCCCATTGTAGCGTATCTGGGCCAAGCAAGTTAGCGTTTGCAACGTTTTTTAAATCAGGGGGTTATGTAGCTTGGAGTTGCTCTCTGGGTCGATAAATTCAATCTGGGTAAGGTGAAAGGGGGTGCCCCACTGCTGTATGGTCATTATCTCGCGCTGCTCGTGACCGCGCAGTTTGACCTTGGCGCCTGGTTTGCAGAATGCCTTGGGCAGGTTTAATGGCAGCAGGCGTTTACCGTCGTTGGTGAGCAGGCCAAAAAAGCCACCTTCCAATTCGATGTAGCAGACTTCGGCATCCAGCCAGTTATCGTCTGCGTTGTGCTGCCTTGCTGCTGATAATTCGGTCATGGCATGAGTTCCGTTTATTTATTAGTCTGTTATTATCGCCGAACCCAGCTGTGAGCTGTTACCTTGCTCAACCTTGGCATCAGAGGTGATAAACAGGCGTTCAAGCTCAGTTGCAGATATCGGCTTACTGAAATAGTAACCCTGGTAAGAGTCGACCTGGTAGCTTTTCAGTAAATTAAAATGTTCTTGCGTTTCAACACCTTCAGCGACCACGGTGAGATTAAAGTTATTCGCCAAATCGATAATGGATTTCACCACCAGGTGGGCATGTTCATCTGTGACCATGTCTTGCACAAAGGAGCGGTCGATTTTAATTTCATCTATGGGCAGCGAGCGCAAATAACTCAATGATGAGTAGCCGGTGCCAAAGTCATCAAGGGCGATGGAGACACCAAACTTTCTGAGTTTATTGAGCTTGTCTGTGGCATCATTGATATCACGAATAAGCACGGACTCGGTCACTTCAACGATCAGCTTGCTGTGGTCAATCTGGTATTGCTGCACCACCTTAATAAAGTCTTCGACAAAGTGGGCGCGCCAGATCTCTTTAGCGCTAAGATTAACCGCTATATGCAGGTGTTTGCTGTGGTCATGGCGCTGCCATTGCTCAAGTTGCTGGCAGGCGCGCTCGAGCACTATGGCGCCCATGGGCACGATCAGATTGCTTTCTTCGGCCATGTGCATAAATACATCAGGAGAGAGCAAACCCAGGGTAGGGTGCTGCCAGCGAATTAGGGCTTCGGCGCCAATCAGGGTGGCTTTCATATCGAACTTGGGCTGCAGATAAATGCAAAAATCACGATTGGCGATGGAGTCATGCATGGCTTTTTGCAATTCACTGATCTGGCGCAGTTCATCCTGCATATTGGTATCGAAGATCATCGCCTTTTGACCACCGCTGGCCTTGGTGCGATACAAGGCCATATCTGCCAGCTGCAGCAACTTCATGGTGCATAGATCATCGGCGGTAAACACCACACCGCCAATACTGCCGGTGATCGAGTAGTCGATATCTATATTCTGTATGTCGCTGGCCAAGGATATTGATTTGGAAATTTCTTTAAGTACCAGTTCGGCATAATGTTCTGCGATGCGTAATGCTTCACCTTGAACCTTGTTGAGCTGGGGAAGGACAATCACAAATTCATCGCCACCAAAGCGGGAAATAATCCCCTGGCCCTGATTGATATGCTTTAGACGCTCGGCCACTACCTTGAGTAGCTGATCACCGATATGGTGGCCAAAACTGTCGTTTAATAATTTAAAACGATCCAGATCGAGAAACAGTAATGCACTATAACTGTCTGTTTCCTGGTTTGATTTTATTGCTTTTTCTAACTCTGTTTCCAATCGTGTGCGATTGAGTAAGCCGGTGAGCTGATCATAATAGGCGAGGTTAACTATCTTATCCTGATTTCTTTTCTCTTCGGTAATATCCAGTGCCAGGCCTACCAGCCACAGTGGCTCGTTATTGTCGTCGAATTCGGCAACACGGCCTCGATCCCATATCCAGATCACCTCGCCGTTGGGCTTTCTCATGCGAAATTCGATGCTGTAGGACTTGTGGTTGCGCATCAGAGTTTTCAGCACCTTGGCAACCATGGGACGGTCTTCAGGGACGATACATTGCTCAAATTCCTTAAATGAACTGTCGCTATGTTCAATGCCGGTGATCAGTTCCCACTGGCGATTATGCAGCACCTGATTGGTCTGTACGTTCCATTCCCACAGCCCTTCTTCGGAAACGTCCAACACATGCTCTAAGCGCTTTTTGTTGCGATCCGCTTCTTCTTTTAAGCGGGTGATCTCTGTGATGTCTTTGGCGATAACTGCAATATGAAGTCGGTCACGAACGTCGCGAAATGGCACCTTTATGGAGTGAAAGTGCCGGATTTCTCCGGTATTTGCATCTGTGGTCGACTCGTACACTTCTTCTATTTCAAAGCGGCGCATAATGGCCTGAACATTTTCTTTGAAGAAGTCGGCCTGCTCTTTATTGTTTATAAAGTAAAAGTCGTCTTTGCCAAGCATTTGCTCCGGCGAGCTGTTGTACAGCTTGGCCATGGTGTCGTTGCAAAACTGGAAGTTGCCCTGATAGTCCTTGATCAGCACTACATCGTTAATGGAGTTGAGTAGCTGCTTGATAACGCCTGCATGCTTGTTAACCTTCTTGAACACCAGAAGCAACAAGGCGAAGGTTACCAGCAGTTGTGAGCTGAGCAAAAAAAGCACCTTGGCGGTGTTGTTCATATTTTGCGCAAAAAGCTTATAAAACAGTATCATAGATAAGGTTGATAAAGCCGATATGGCCACTGCAAACAAAAAAATCTTACCTTTGTAAATTTTGCTTATATCAAACATTTATAATCCTAAATCAGCATGATCTGGCAAGTCCTTACCCTTATCAATACCCTATAAGCTAGGTGAATTTCGCGTTTATATACACTTCCTGTTGGTAACCGCGTTATTATTATTTGTGTTCTTGTGTACCGTGCTGAAAACGGCCTTATTAGGAAGTAAAGCCCACATTTTCCCAGTTGCAAACCGATTATCCAATAAAGCCACATAATTGTGTCTGGTGTCGATCCTGCCAGATTTGCTCTTATCCAAAAGGTTAAGGAGACTTGCCCTGTATATCAGAGTCTTGCCTCACCAGGATAAAGTTTATTCACGCTCGGGCTCGTCCCCATGTATCTTTAACTTTTGTCTTGAAAGCCGCTCAATCCGAGGGAGCCGCAATTGTTGCGTTAACCAAATCTTATAAGTTGACGAGAACACTGCTTTAAAGTTACACAAGTGTTACCTATTATGCCTAAAAATACTGACGAATCTAGCAGCAAAAAAATATAACTAACAATAAGATAAATTAAGTATGGGTTCAGTGTGTGAGGAATACTATGGCCATTCACTCCTGTTAATGTTCCTTGAACCTTTATTGTTGTTAAGCAGGTTAGCCAGCTACATTTGTAGCTGGCTTTTTTTTGCCTAGGCGTTGCCAAGCTGGCATCATAGGGGCTGCAAAAATAAGAGAAAAAGGATCTAAGCATGCTGAAATGGGCGAGTTACCTGCTATTTGGTGTTATTTTGAGTGTTTCAACGGCGCAAAATGCGTGGGCACAGGCCGAGCAGGAGCCGGTTACGCTCCCCGAGCAACAAGCGAAAGGACTTTCTCAAGAGCAACAAGCTCAGGCGCAGCAATCGGTTTCACAGTTGGATGGGCCCATGTACCGCCCCTTGATCGAACGTTATATTCTCGATGAACTGCAGGCGGTTCGCAAAGATCAGCAGGCATTGCGCGCCGAATACGTGGAAAAAATAGCTCATGCTCAGTTGGACACCGCCGACCGCGCCCTTGGCTACACCACAGATACAATGAATAACCTCTTTATTCTTATTACCGCCACAGTATCCATCCTGGTATTGGTGGGCTGGAATTCATTGCGTGATGTGAAAAACAAGGTAGAAGATATAGTTAACACCCGGGTAAAAGCGATTACGGAAGAGTATGAATCGCGACTGGCCGGGTTAGAAAGTCAGTTGCGTGAACGCTCTGAAGCCATACTCAATAATCAGAAAAAGATCACCATTACCAATGAAATCCACTCCTTGTGGATGCGCGCCAATCTTGAAAGTGATTACGGCACTAAGGTGGAAATCTATGACGAAATCCTTTCCCGTAAGCCCGAAGACGTTGAAGCCATCGCCTACAAGGCGGATGCTTTATTGGAGTTAGGCGATACTCAGCAGGCCATTATGTTGTGTAATCTGGCTTTGGATATCGACTCAGACTATGGTTACGCCTATTGGCAGCGCGCCTGTGCATACTCTTTGCTGCATAAGCACAGCGATGCCCTGGCGGATATACGTATGGCCCTGGAATATTCGCCAAATCTACGCAATGAGCTGCTTCACGAAAGCGCTTTTGCCAGCCTGCACGATAATGCCAGCTTTAACGACATAGTTAACGGCTAATCGAAATAGATTTAAATATAAAAACGGCGGCCAATGGCCGCCTTTTTTTCTGTAAGAGTGCTTGCTGAGCGGTAGTTATTTACCTCTAAAAAACAAGACCTTGGTTACCTTGGCATTATTGATTTCATAGCTGGCAACCACTTCGCCACGCTTATCCACCACCTCGGGGTCTTTGGAGCATGACTCGGAAAGCTCCTGATCTATCACGTATTTACCATGAACTATGCGCTTAATGGGTGTGCTTTTTACGCATTGCAGGCTTTTAAACATGGCGCCATAGCGGGCGATTAACTGTTCCTTGCCACTAAACATCAGCTGATCCGGGAACATATAAAAGGAAATGTCTTCGGCAAAATAGCTAATAAAGGTATCGATATCCTTGTCGTTGTAAGCGCTCAGCAGGGCATCGACCACGGCAACGGCCTGTTGTTGTGCCTTGCTTAATTGCTTTGCGGTTTGCTGCTCGAGTTGATTCTCAACCAGCTCGCTTGCTTGGGCGCTTAGCGGTTTTGCGCTGTCATTGGCCAGTGCCGGTTGCCAAAGCAGGGCTGCCAAGATAGCGACAATATGGGTTTTCATAGTGGGTGTTAGTCCTTTGGTTACTACCAGTATTGCTCTACGGTTATTTGCCCCGGGCTTCGGCGGCGATTGCGATTGTAGCCTAAATCCATTAAACATTGACTGGTTTCTTTGACCATGTCGGGATTACCGCAAATCATAAACTGTGCCACATCCGGGGTGGCTTCAAGCTGAACGTGCGCAAAAAGTTCGCCACTTGTAATAAGTTGCGGAATGCGCTGTTTCAGTGGCGTGGCTTCGCTCTCGCGGGTGACCACGGGCACATAGTGTAATTGTGGGTATTGCTCCTGTAATTCCAGGATCATCTCTTTATAGCTGAGATCCTTGCTGTGACGAACACAGTGTACCAGTACCAGATGTTGAAATTGTTGCCATACCCGTTGCTCTTGCAGCATAGATAAAAACGGGCCGATGGCGGTGCCCGTGCTTAACATCCACAGCTGCTCGGCACTTGGCACCTCATCCAGGGTGAAAAAGCCATTGCTCTTGGCGGCAATTTGCACGCTGTCACCGGGCTCTAAGCGTGCCAGGGCTGCGGAAAGGGCGCCATCATCCAGCTTGATCAGGTAAAACTCCAGGTTCTTTGAGCTCGGTGGATTAACAAAGGAATAAGCTCTTGCTACGCGCTCATCGCCGATTTGCAGCGCCAGCTTGGTGTATTGTCCGGCCGTAAATGGTTCAATATCCGCGGTGACCACTAAACTAAATAGCTTTTCATTCCACCAGATCAGCCGTTTTACTTTTGCCTCTAACCAATTCGCCATACTGTGCTCCAAAGCCTTTAGCCTCAATAAGTTAAATCTGGCAATGGAATGACTTAAAGTCAATTACTAAGGTTACAAAGCGCGCCCTCGGTTACATTAAATAGCAGTTTATGACTCATCGATAACCAGGAAAACTTTCTCGACTATTGAAACCCAGCTGGCCTTTGATATACTCGCGCTCGAAGTTTCAGTAAGTAGTGAAACTTCGAAATAAACTTACGTTACCCGAACCAATCTGGAAACACCGAGTGCTAAAGCCAAGCCTACACAAGTTAAACTGTCTGCCCCAGTCGCTATTTGCGAATGTGGAGCAAAGTCGTGTGTATGGGCGGGCAGTCACCATGGCGTTGGTGTTTGTGTGCATGAACCTCATACTGTTATTTAGCGGTGTGCTGGGTGATGCAGCTGAACTGGAGGCCGCGCTTGGCAATGGCCTACAGCATGAATCTGTGCTGGTGACCTTGGCGCAATTCCTTGCCCATCCGGTGCTCAGTGCGCAGTTGCTGATTGGTCTGTGTTGGTTGTTATTTCATGTCTTTGTGGCCAAACGCGCGGGTATTTTTCTGCGTAAAGCGGCCTTTGCCTTTGTTGCGCCCACGCGCAGCCAACCGGTGCACGATGCCCACGGTTGTCGCGCGCCACCCCTCATTGCCGGTTGATTGTCAGCACCGTTACACCTTGTTGTGCACAAGTAGGAATATGCGTCTTTCCAAGTAACGGCCTCAGTGCGTCTGCTTAATACCTGTCACTGAACACAGTCAACCCACCGCAGTATTGTTCGCGGTGCGTCGGGCACCTCTGGTTTGCATTCATTTCCGTGTGTGCTGCCAACCAAAAAATACCTTACTACCGCGAATTAATGCGCTTTGAGCATAGCTATGCCGTGCTTAAACATCTCAGGCCCCGTGCGTCGGATATACACTCGCGCGCCGGTGGCGAGGTTTAACCTTTAGGTTGTAGGGTAGTGTTTTGTTAACTCGCAAACTCTTTTCAATAGCTCTGGCCCTGATGGTGCTGGCGCTCAGCGGCTGTAGCGGCGGAGTGCTGGACCCCAAGGGGCAAATTGGCGTGGATGAGAAAAACCTCATCATTATCGCCACTCTTCTTATGTTACTTGTGGTGATCCCCGTGATTGTCATGACCTTGTATTTTGCCTGGAAATACCGCGATGGTCGTGACCATGAAATTTATGCACCCAAGTGGGCCCACTCCACCAAGATAGAAGCGGCGGTATGGACCATTCCGATTGTCATCATCATAGTGCTGGGGGTGATCACCTGGCGTTCGACCCAGTCGCTGGACCCCTATAAGCCGCTTGAAGGCAAGGGCGAGCACCTCAAGGTGCAAGTGGTGTCGTTAAACTGGAAGTGGCTGTTTATCTATCCCGAGCAGGGCATAGCCACGGTGAATGAACTGGTGTTCCCAGCCAATGTACCGGTGGAATATAAGATCACCTCGGAAAGCACCATGAACTCTTTCTTTATCCCGCAATTGGGCAGCCAAATTTATTCCATGGCCGGCATGGAAACCCAATTACACCTGATAGCCGATGAAGCCGGCACCTTTAATGGATTTTCCGCCAACTACAGCGGCGCCGGTTTCACCGGAATGCAGTTTGATGCCATTGCCACGCCAACCCAGGCGGATTTCGATAACTGGGTGGCCGAGGTGAAGGCAAAGGGGCAGACATTGGACAAGGCCACTTACGAGCAACTTGCCAAGCCCAGTGAATACCACCCGGTTACCTACTATGGCGCCGTGGAAAACGGCTTATTCCACAGCATTGTTATGAAGTATATGCAGGGTCATGGCGAGATGAACTATTACGCTAAACCCGAGCATTCGGCGCACATCCAGCACGGCGTCGAGGAGTGAATATGAGTTTATTTGGAAAGCTATCAATCGATGCCATCCCCTACCATGAGCCCATTATTATGGTGACCTTGGCGGTGGTGGCCGTGGTCGGCTTGCTACTGGCGGCCGCGCTTACAAAATACAAAAAGTGGGGAGTGCTCTGGTATGAGTGGATCACTTCCATCGACCATAAACGCCTGGGAGTGATGTATATCACCTTGGCGCTGATCATGCTGTTTCGCGGTTTTGCCGACGCCATTATGATGCGTACGCAACTGGCCATGGCCACCAGCGGCGCGGCGGGATATTTGCCGCCGGAGCATTATGACCAAATCTTTACCGCCCATGGGGTGATCATGATCATCTTTATGGCCATGCCCTTTATGATTGGCTTGATGAACATCATAGTGCCTTTGCAAATTGGTGCTCGTGATGTGGCCTTTCCGTTTTTGAACAACCTCAGCTTTTGGTTGACCGCCGGCGGTGCCGTGTTGATCAACCTGTCTCTTGGACTGGGGGAATTTGCTAAAACCGGTTGGGTGGCGTATCCGCCTTTATCCGAGCTCTCCTTTAGCCCGGGCGTGGGGGTCGACTACTATATCTGGGCGCTGCAAATATCCGGGCTTGGCACCTTGCTGACCGCGGTGAACTTCCTGGTCACCGTATTTAAGATGCGTGCGCCGGGTATGAGCCTGATGAAAATGCCCATCTTTACCTGGACCTGTACCTGGGCCAACATCCTGATCGCCGCCTCTTTCCCTATTTTGACGGCGGTATTGGCGATGTTAACGCTTGATCGTTACCTGGACTTCCACTTCTTCACCAATGAAGCCGGTGGTAATGCCATGATGTATATCAACCTGTTTTGGGCCTGGGGTCACCCTGAGGTATATATCCTGATCTTGCCTGCTTTCGGCATTTTCTCCGAGGTGATCTCCACCTTTACCGGCAAACGCCTGTTCGGTTATAAGTCAATGGTCTATGCCAGCGGCGCCATTTCTATCCTCGGCTTTATCGTCTGGCTGCACCACTTCTTTACCATGGGCTCAAGTGCCAACGTCAACGCCTTCTTTGGGGTCATGACCATGGTGATAGCCGTGCCCACCGGGGTGAAGCTGTTTAACTGGCTGTTCACCATGTATCGCGGGCGCCTGCGCATTACCGTGCCGGTGCTGTGGACCATCGGCTTTATGCTGACCTTTACCGTTGGCGGTATGACCGGCGTGTTACTGGCCATCCCGGGTGCCGACTATGTGCTGCACAACAGCCTGTTCCTGATTGCCCACTTCCATAACACCATTATCGGTGGTGCGGTGTTCGGCTACCTGGCCGGGTTTGCTTACTGGTTCCCTAAAGCCATGGGCTATAAGCTCGATGAGCGTTGGGGCAAGGCGTCTTTCTGGTGCTGGCTGGTGGGCTTCTTCGTGGCCTTTATGCCGCTGTACGTGCTGGGCTTTTTGGGTATGACCCGCCGTCTTAACCACACCAATAACCCGGATTGGAATATCTGGCTGTACATTGCCTTTGTCGGTGCGGTGATCATCATGGTTGGCATTGTCTGCCAGGTGATCCAACTCTATGTGAGCTACAAAAACCGCGAGCAGCTTAAAGACACCAGTGGCGATCCTTGGAATGGTCACACCCTGGAGTGGTCAACGGCATCACCGCCGCAATACTACAACTTTGCCAAAACTCCGGTGGTTTCGGATATCGATGCCTGGACCGAGGTGAAAGAGCAGGGCAAGGCCTATCAGCCAGGATTAAGTTACGCGCCTATCCATATGCCGAAGAACACCTCGGCGGGTGTACTGATGAGTGCCGGGATCACGCTATTTTGCTTCGCCATGATCTGGCATATCTGGTGGTTGGCCATGGTAGGCCTAGCCGGTGCCATCGCCATGTTTATTAAGCGTTGTTACACCAGGGATGTCGATTACTACGTGCCGGTTGATGAAATTGAACGCATCGAAGGCGCCCATATTCAGCAAGCTACAGCGGGAGGGTCGCTATGAGTGCCACAACTTCAGCTTCAATCAATGCCTTAGCGGGCGTGCACGCGCATGAGCACCACCATGAGCATCATGACAGCGGCGGCAACACTGTATTCGGTTTTTGGTTATACCTGATGACCGACTGTTTGTTGTTTGCGTCCTTTTTTGCAACCTATGCGGTGCTCTATATGAATACCGCCGGCGGCGTGTCCGGCAAGGATATCTTTGAACTCGACTTTGTCGCAGTGGAAACGGCGGCGCTGCTGCTGAGCAGTATTACCTTTGGTTTTGCCATGATAGCCGCCAACGGCCAGAAAAAAGCACAGACTCTGGGTTGGCTGGCGGTCACCTTTGCCTTTGGCGCCGTCTTTATCGGCATGGAAGTGTATGAATTCCATCATTTGATTGCCCATGGTAACGGGCCACAGCAGAGTGCGTTTTTAACCTCCTTCTTCTCCTTGGTGGGCCTGCACGGTATGCACGTTACTGCCGGTTTGATTTGGATGACGGTGATGATGATTGAAGTGCTGCGCCGTGGTTTGGGCAAGCAAACGGTGACCCGTTTAAGCTGCCTGAGTTTGTTTTGGCACTTCCTGGACATCGTTTGGATCTGTGTGTTTAGCGTAGTGTACTTGATGGGAGCCATGTAATGAGTCATAGCGAAATTCAACAAATTGAAATAGTTGAAGAAATAAGCCATCAGCAGGCGTCTAGTCAGGTTAAAGACTATGTTATCGGCTTTGTGCTCTCGGTGTTGTTAACCGCCATCCCTTTTTGGGCGGTGATGACGGGGGCGCTGTCGCAAGGCAGTACTATGGCCACCGTGGTGGTGGCGGCCATAGTGCAAATCTGGGTGCACTTGAAATACTTCTTACACCTTAACTTTGTCACCGATGAGGGCAAGGCCAACAGTGTGTCGTTTATTTTTAGTGCCCTGATCATCGTTATGGTGGTCGGCCTGTCGGTGTGGATCATCTATGAATCCAACGCCATGATGATGTACTAAGAAAAGGGTCGTGCTTATGTTTCGTCGTTACTTTACGGTGACCAAACCCGGCATCATTATGGGGAATCTTATTTCCGTCGCGGGGGGCTTCTTGCTAGCCGCTCGCGGGGAAGTGGACCTTGCCTTGATGCTGGCAACCTTGGTCGGATTGTCTTTGGTGGTGGCCTCGGGCTGTGCCATCAATAATGTCATTGACCGCGATATCGATGCCAAGATGGCGCGCACCAAACGCCGAGTGACGGTAACGGGCGAAATGTCGGCAACGGCGGCATTGTTCCACGCCTTGGTGTTGGCGGTATTAGGTTTTGGCGCATTGTACTGGTACACCAATACCTTGGCGTTGGGCTTTGCAGCCTTTGGTTTGTTATTTATGTAGGCGTCTATAGCCTCTATATGAAGCGCAATTCGGTGTATGGCACCCTGGTGGGCAGCTTGTCGGGGGCGGTACCGCCGGTGGTGGGCTATTGTGCGGTAAGCGGCCAGTTCGATGCCGGTGCCGCCGTCTTGCTACTGATGTTCTGCGTCTGGCAAATGCCACACTCCTACGCCATCGCTATCTTTCGCTATCAAGACTATCAAGACGCCAACATTCCTGTGCTCCCCGTGGCACAGGGAATCGAGCGGGCCAAGCGGCAAATCGTCTTGTACATCGCCTTATATGCCTTAGTGGTGATCTTGCTGCCCCTTGGTGGCTACACCGGCTTGGCCTTTACGGCGGTGGCCTGCACCACCAGTTTCTGGTGGTTGCTGATGGCGCTGCGCGGCTATCGTCGCAATATCGATGTTTCCGGTTGGGCAAGGCAGGTGTTTGCCTTTTCCATCGTTAATATCACCATTTTAAGCATTACCATGGCTGTGGATTATCATGCCGCGGGTCCACAGCTCATAGCGCTGACCTAGTCTCAGGTGAGCGCGCCAAAGCGGCATATTCCCAATAGTAAATGATAAGCAAAGGCTCCTCGGAGCCTTTTTTCTTACAGGCGTGCGGCCTGCTCTACGACGATGGCGTGACGCGCCGCTAAGCGGGCATGATCCTTGTCATAGCCACCGCCTATTACGGTTGCTACCGGGGTATTGTGCTCCAGGCAGCGTTTGAGAACCAGGTGATCCCGACGTGCTATGCCCTGCCAACTGATATCCAACTTGCCCAGGCCATCCTCTTGCCAGATATCGACGCCGGCATCGTAGAGCACTAAATCTGGGTTTAAGCTGTGCAATAAATGGCTGAGGGTGTCATCGACTATGCCCAAATATTCCTCATCGCCCATATTATTGGCCAGGCCTATGTCGAGATCGCTGGCACATTTTCGAAACGGGAAGTTCTTCTCACAGTGGATTGAACAGGTGTAGGCATAGGGCTGATGTTGCAAAAGCGCTGCGGTGCCATCGCCCTGATGTACATCCAGATCAAAGACAAGCACATTGGTCACCTCGCCCGATTGGATCAGGGTTTGGGCGGTGAAGGCCAGGTCGTTAACCATGCAGTAGCCGGAGCCGAAATCATAATGCGCATGATGGGTACCCCCGGCGAGATGACAGGCAAGCCCATTTTTAAGTGCCAGGCGGGCGGTTTTCAGTGTTCCCAGCGGGGCGGTAAAGGTACGGGCCATTAAGCTGGGTGACCAGGGTAAACCGATGCGCCGCATGGCCTTGGCATCGAGACGATTGTGCCACAGATCGTCGATATAGGTGTCGCAGTGAACCAGGGCGAGATCTTCCGGATAGCCTATTTCCGGTTGATGCAGGTTGTTTCGCACTAAGCCCAACTCCTTCACATGCTTATACAGGCGCGCAAATTTGCTCATTACGAACCTATGGTTGGGATCAAAGCTGAATGAGTAATTTGGGTGATAAACCAGGGGCAAATGCGGGTTAAAGCTCATGAGATTCGACAACGGGACTTTTGTAAAGAGTCTACCGAATGATGAACGCCTTTGCCCAGGTTTCTTCACTGGCGCGCCTCGACTTGTTAGCGCTAATAACGCTTTATTACCTAGAATTACACTTTGCAACGCTTTGCCGTCTTGAAAGCCGAGTGACGATCCCAATTATACTTGAGTAACCATTCAAAAATGTTTAGGAATTATTAATGAATACAGTTAATCGTCAAATCCTGTTGAACTCACGCCCGGTCGGGGAACCCACAGCCGAAAACTTTCGTTTGCACCAGGGGGAGATCCCGAGTCCAAAACAAGGGGAAATGCTACTGCGTACCGTTTATCTTTCCCTCGACCCTTATATGCGTGGGCGCATGAGTGACGCCAAGTCTTACGCCGAGCCGGTTGCTCTTGGCGGGGTGATGTTCGGTGGCACGGTGGCGCAAGTAGTGGAGTCTAACCTGGATGGTTATGCCGTCGGTGACTGGGTGCTGTCGATTAACGGCTGGCAGGACTATGCCATCAGCACAGGCGAGATGGCGATTAACCTGGGTAAAAATCCCAGTAAGCCATCCTGGGCCTTGGGTGTCTTGGGTATGCCCGGCTTTACCGCCTATATGGGCTTGCTGGATATCGGCAATCCTCAGCCAGGCGAAACCGTGGTGGTCGCGGCGGCCAGCGGTGCGGTGGGCTCGAACGTGGGTCAGATTGCAAAAATTAAAGGCGCCAAGGTGGTGGGCATTGCCGGTGGCGAAGAAAAATGTCGCTACGTGGTTGAAGAGCTTGGCTTTGATGCCTGTATCGACCATAAGGCGGATGATTTTGCTGAGCAATTAGCCGCCGTCTGTGACAAGGGCATAGATGTGTATTTTGAAAACGTTGGCGGTAAGGTGTTCGATGCGGTATTACCGTTATTAAACCCCTGCGCCCGCATTCCTTTGTGCGGCAATATTTCCCAGTACAATAGTGACGAGCTGCCAGAGGGGCCGGACCGCTCATACCAGTTGATGTCATTTTTGCAGGTAACGCGCGTGACGGTAAAAGGCTTTATCATTTACGATGATTACGGCCACCGTTATGACGAGTTCGCCAAGGATATGCAACAGTGGGTGAGCGAGGGTAAGATCAAGTACAAGGAGCATATGATAGAAGGCCTTGAAAATGCGCCGGCGGGATTGAACGACGTACTCAATGGGCGCAACTTCGGTAAAATGGTCGTTAAAGTTAACGAACCGCTTTAATCAGAAAAGAAAAGCCGAGCTTCTGCTCGGCTTTTTTATTCTATTTACTCAACTTTATTGAGCAGTCTTAGGCTCTGATATGAGTAGTCACTTGCACCACTTTTTACGGCAAAGCTGTAACTAAAGAGGATCTGACCACCTTCGCTGTGCAGCGGACGTAGCGAACGCATAAAATACACTGCTTCTGGAGTCGCCAGCGTCTCGGTATAACATTCATCATAGTTTGTAGCAGTAGGGCAATAATAGTTTGAGATAAACTGAATTCTGCCTTCTTCATCAAGCTTCCATAGGTCTCGTCCACTGTAGAGCTCATTCAGGTTTGGCTGATAATTAAAGAGCTCGCTATAATTGCCAAAGCCGTCGCTGTGCAACCACATATAATTAGTGGTGTCTTTGCTATCCAAGCTAGTGAATGCATCCTGATGCTGGTATATGCCGATAACATCGCTCAGCGTGTTAGCCGATGCCAGGTTGGTATCCACTTCCATAAAGGGGTAGGCAAGATAACTTTCTGACTCTGCAAAATACCGAGCTGCCCAGGTTCTCTCTCCATTACTAAAGAAGCTGTATTCCGTGGTCGTTGTTCCATCATTTACTGCCAGGATATCCGCGCCCTGAGTCAGGGTGACAGTGCGTTCCTCACTTTGCTTGGTTTTAGGACTGTAAATTTGCGTTTTAGCCTTGCTTGCCGACTCCAATGTCAGGACCGTACCACCAATCAAATACTCTTCTTCACCAATTGTGGTCGCCTCTGTAATAAAGCGTCCCGAGTAACTAGCACCAGTCGCCAGCGCTGGCGCAGAGATCTTATCTACTTTGCTATAAATGAGCACATCTGCTTGCGGCATAAGCGCGTCTTCTAACTCACTGGGATTAAGCAAGCTGACACCTTGAGATTCTGCCTTTAAATCATTGTAGTGCAGTAACTCAATGGCTAAGCCTTGCTCCGTTTGCGCCAGTACTTTAATGCCGTCTATATGATGAGTAAAAAATAATTCCACATAGTTATAATCGATATCATAGAATGACCTCGAAAAATCCTCTGAAAGAGCAGGAATAACCAGCCGATTACCTTCTATTTGGGTATTGATAGTCGTGCTATTGAAGTCTTTCCCTTTTATTCTTGCAAAGAATACAGGCAGGCTGGCTTTATTGGTGCTTGGCGCAAGCTGGCCGACCCCATAATAGCTTGATGGCTCGTCGATGAAGAAATAGCTCGGTTGTAACTCAGGGTGAACCGTTTTATTTAAATTCATAACGGTTTCTGTTTCACCCGTGCTCAGCACCACACGAATCTTATCCTGTTCTTGAGCAACAACTTCGAATTCCAGCGAGTCATATTCTGTGCATGATAGACAGGCATATTTTTTGATATCTGTAGTAAAACCTGTGTCACTCACTTCATAGGAAAAATGATGGATATCACCATTGGCATCGGTCATAACCCCGTTGTTGCTTTCGGTGAATGCTAAAGAATTGCCGTTAGCAGGGTTAGTCCATAAACCTTCGAGTACCCCATCTCCAAGCGCAATGTCTTGCCATTTTTCTGGGTTATCCCCTACGGTTAATGTCAGTTGATAATCGACACTGGCCTTGCCATCGCTTACTTGTAAAGTAACTGCGTGTTCGCCAATATCAAAAAAGCCTGGAGCTAAGGTTAAAGTGAGCTGCGAATTTGCTACCTCTGTGTTTAACCACGCAGGTTTATCTGCTACCGAAACTGAGATGGTGTCGCCATCGGCATCGGCTAGATTTAATACCGCTTGGTATTCTGCGGCGGCTTTTACATCGTAAGTGAGGGGGCCGCTAAGCGTCGGGGAAGTGTTTTTGTTTATCGGAGTCGGGGTCGAATCGTCATTATTGTCCGAGCCCCCACAACCCACGAGCGTGGCAGAGATCAGGGCAGCTAAGGTGAGCTTCTTCATGGATAATTCCCTTATTGTTGTTATTTATTTGTAATAATCATGTAATTATGTCATTTTTTAAGGGACGAATTCTAGTCATTTATTCCGCTTTTCCCCCTTACATAGTGCATAGCCTAGTTATATTTTAACTAGGTATAGGTATAAACCCTCCCTCAAATGCCAATATAGCGCCTTGTGTAATGTTAAGTAATGTTAATAGAGGTGCACTTGGGATATCATGCCCGCATTCTGAACGCCTGCTATCTAGCTTGCAGCATGCTTGATGTGTAGCCTGGCGTAGCAAAGCAATAATAAATTCAATTAATGAGAATAACGCAATGACAACAAAAATAGCGCTGCCTCTGGCCGTGTGCTTTATGCTGAGTGCCTGTGATTCCAGCGATACTCAAACCCAGGAGCCACCCTCCGTTGAGGCCTCTGCGGTAGAAGTCGAGCTGCAAAGCCTGATCGCCACAGACAAGATTGCCCCTTTAGCACCACCGCAAGAGGCCGTCGCCATCGGTAGTCCGTTGGCACAATTAGGCAAGCAGCTATTTTTTACCAAGGCGCTCAGTGGCAATTTAGACACCGCCTGTGCCAGCTGCCATCACCCCAATTTAGGCGGTGGCGATGCCTTAAGCTTGCCGGTGGGCGTGGAAGCGCTGGAGCCCGACCTGCTTGGGCCGGGTCGTCTTCATGATGCCAGCGGTTATCACCATGATGGCGGGCCCACCGTTCCCCGTAACTCCCCCAGCACCTTTAACCTGGCATTCTATCAACGTACCTTGTTCCATGATGGGCGTATCGAAGTGCTAGATGAACAAGGCGAAATGCGCACTCCAGACTCCGCCTTCGGCGAGCGTGATGATAAGGCCGGCGTTTCTCTGGCTCAGGCGCAAGCGCGATTCCCGGTGACCTCAAAAGAGGAGATGCGTGGCTTTGACTTTGTTATTGATGGTAATAACGACGATTTACGTGCCGCTCTGCAAGCGCGTTTTCAGGGCAACACCGACGAACTGGCCATCAACAACTGGCTGGACGCCTTTCGTCAAGGCCTGGAGCAACCCGAAGGCAGCGCAGCTTCATTGCTGACCTTTGATAACATCACCCTGGCCATTGCCGCGTATGAAAACTCCCAGGTGCTAATCGATAACCCCTGGGCCGCGTATCTAAACGGCGAGCAAAATGCCATCAGCGAGCAAGCCAAGCGTGGGGCGCTGCTATTTTACAAAGCAAGCGAGCGGGGCGGCTTTGCTTGTGCCAGTTGCCATCAGGGTGGCTTTTTCACCGACGAGTCTTTCCATGTGCTGGCGGTGCCGCAGATAGGTCGTGGTAAAGGTGATGGCGAGTGGGGAGACGATGACTTTGGCCGTTACCGGGAAACCAAGGCGGCGGATGATAAGTATGCATTTAGAACGCCGACCCTGCTGAATGTCACGCAAACCGGACCCTGGGGACACAGCGGCGCCTTTACCGAGCTCAGCGATATGCTTGTGCATCACCTGCAACCTCATCAAAGCATCAATGATTATGTGCCCGATGACACTCAGCCGGGAATACAAATAGCGCATTGGCGAGACAACACCGAGCTGGCCTTAGCGCAACTGGACAGACTGCAAAGTGAGGGTAAGTCACAGTTGCAGCCACAGAGTTATGAGCCACAGCAAATCGAAGACTTATTGGCATTCTTGGCAACCTTAACCGATCCCTGCACACAAACACCCAGCTGCATGAACAAATGGGTGCCGGGCGAGAATGAACAAGACGCCGATGGTTTGCGCTTAAAGGCCTATGCTGACGACGGCAACTTGCTGTAATAGGGAGCGGCGGCGTTACAGCGAACTACTAATGACGCAGTTGCGCCGCAAGCGTTTGCCCTGATACAAACACAAGTCTGCCTGTTTAAACAAGGCATTAACCTGAGACTTGGTATACTCGGTGCTGGCTACCCCTAAGGTGGCAGTGATCTCGACCATCTCCTGATTAATGCAAATGCTGGCCTGAGCAATTTTCTCGCGGATTTTTTCCGCCACACTCACCCCTTGCTCCTGTGTGGTATTGGGCAGAATAATGGCAAACTCTTCGCCGCCAATGCGGGCCACGATATCGTATTTACGGATCACCGTATTGAGCAGCTGGGCCACGGTTTGCAGTACCAAATCGCCGCCATGATGACCGAAGTTGTCGTTAATTTGTTTAAACAGGTCAAGATCGAGAATGATCAACGCCAATGGCTGCTCTTCGCGCACCGCCTGGTCGAGGCGCAGTTGCAATTGCGCGAAGAAAAAGCGGCGATTATAAAGCCCGGTTAGGGGATCTGTGGTCGACTCTTTACGCAACCTCAGTTCCAGCAGCTTGCGCTCGGTTATATCTATCACCATGCCGGTCCACATAATGCCGCCGTCGCTTTGGCGCTGCGGAATAGCGTGGGCAAACAGCCACTTGTAGCCAACGCTCAGGGTGACTTTAAATTCACATTCGAAGTCTTCCAGCTTGGCCGCCGAGTGGACGATTTCCTCAAGCATATTCTCTCTGTCGCTGTGGGCCACCTTGCTCAACATGCGTGCCGGGTTTTGCAGCGCCTGCTCGGGTGTCACCTCGAAAATACGTTTTACTCCCTCACTGGCATAAAGAAAGTGCCAGGAGCGCGAGGCCGTCAGCACAAATTGATAGATCATACCCGGGATGATCTGTGCCAGGGCATCCATGCGCGTATGCAGGCTCATGTTCTCGGTTTTATCGAACAGTGAGCCAACCAGGGCATCCTCAGCGCCATTATTGCCTTTTGGTGCTTTAATGCGTTGGCTATGTTCGCACAGCCACACATAATGGCCCTGACTATGGCGAAAGCGGTAATCGCATTTACACACGCCTTGCGCTCCCTGGGCAAGCCAGTGATTATACTCCGCCTGCAGCGCTTCTCTGTCTTCCGGATGTATTTGCGCCAGCCACCAATGACTGTTGCGTTGTATGTCGGCGACCTTATAGCCGGTGATGCGCTCTACTTCTACCGACATATAGGTAAAGTAGCCAAGCCGATTGAGTGGGCTTTTAAACACCGCTGCCGGCAGGCTGTCGATAATGGAGTTAAGCTCGTTACGTACTTGCTGCAGCTCGTTAATGGTGTTGATGCGGTTGCTGATATCTATATGGGTGCCGGTGATCCACTCCGGCTGATTATTGGCTGTACGGGTGGCTACCCGGCCGCAATCCCGAACCCAAACCCAGTGGCCATCCTTGTGTTTTAAGCGCACCTCGCACAGGTAAACCTCGTCGTCACCGCAAAAGTGGCGCTCCAGGGCACTGTTGGAACGCTTAATATCATCTGGGTGGGCAAATTCCAGCCAAGTATCTATGGAGATGGGGGAGAGTTCTTCCAGGGTATAGCCGAGAATTTGCGCCCAGCGCTCGTTTAAGATCACTTCCCCGGTTTGATAGTTCCACTCCCAGGTCCCGGCTCGGGTGCTGTTGATAATGTTTTGCAGACGTTCGGCATTACTCAGTTGGTGGTAGCCGGACAGGCGTCTTTGCAGGGAAACCATAATATATGCCAGCTCACCGCTGCACACATGCAAGTCACCTTGATACTCACCGTTCTCGCATTCGGTCTTCACCCAATAATGCTCATCTAAAAGCAGGGCGCTAAAGTTCAGAGTTTCGACACTGGTACGAAACGCAAACTCGTCTATATGCAGGCCCAGGTAGCGCTGCAAATGACGAGGGAAGACAGCATTGCAAAGCCCGCCACAATCGAAAAGCAAGATGATGGTATTTTCATTGTTGCTCAAATTGGTTCCTACAACTGTTTAGCTAAGAGTTATCGAGCCGGATTCTTTAGTGTTAGTTGTTGGTAGTAGAGCTCGCGGTAGTAAGAAAAAAGTATAGTGTAGGGATTGATATCTGCGTAACTTTGTTCAGTTTTCATTAAGGAATTTTTGGCGTGTGTAAATAAATGTAAAGGACACGTTGGTTTATCTGGGGTTCATGGAATTGCCACTAGAGTAAAGATATTACAAAGAGGTCAACAGACCGAAAAAGGAGGTCCTTATGCGACTCACTACATTTGTTATCGGTGCGGCACTATTTTGTTTGGCACCCCTGGATGCAGCTCTGGCGAAACCTGAACACTTCGTACCGCCGGGCCAAGAGAAAAAACTGGTGAATCACGACGACCGTGATCACAAATATCGCCATGAAGGTGACAGAAAGCGGTATGACCGCCACGAGCGGGACAGAAAACGCCATGATAAACATCATAGTAAGCATAAAAGGGACCGCCACTATGACAGTCACCATGATCGCCGCTACTATGGCTATCATAAAAAGCATAAACGTAATCGTCACTACTACTGCGACCATTACAGCCATCGCCGCCATGACCGCTACTGGCGTGTAGGTCACCATATTGATTATGACCTATACCGTCACGGCAGAATACTGCGCCGCGACCGCCACGGCCACGTGATTGTTGATATGCACGGCGACATTTTCCGGGTACTGGAAAACAGCCTGGAGATTGTAGAAATCCTAAGCCGTCGCCATTAATTCATATACGCACCAGAACGCCCCGCAAGGGGCGTTTTTTTGTGCCAAGAAAAGTTTACCGGCCTTTGTTATTGCTATTTGGTGTGTTACTTTTCCTTCATAACTATAAGTAGTAGAAAGGATTCTTCTTGAGCGCTCAGTTTTATAACCAGCATGCTTCGCAATTGGCCGAGCAATACTTAAGCACCGATTTTGAAAAGGTACATGCGGCTTGGTTGCACCTGCTTCAGCCGTTACTGCAAAAGCCACAATGTCGTATGCTGGATATTGGTGCGGGAGCCGGTCGGGATGCCTTATATCTGGCTCAGCACGGACAAGATGTTGAGGTATATGCGGTTGAGCCGGCGCAAATGCTTGCCGAGCTAGGCGCCAGACATACCAAAGACTATGCGGTTCATTGGCTAGAAGATTCCTTGCCGGAATTAGAAAGTGTTACCAGCAAAGAAATCAGTTTTGACCTTATTTTGCTCAGTGCCGTTTGGATGCATATTCCCGAAGGGCAACGTCCGCGAGCGATCCGCAAGCTGGCAAACTTACTGAAACCTGGCGGCCAACTGGTTATCTCCCTGCGCCATGGGCAAGGAGAGGTGGAACGCAAAGAGCGCGGTATGTATCAGGTATGCGCCGATACGTTAAAGCAATTAGCAACGCAAGTTGGCTTGCAGTGTATTTTGTGTACCGAGCTCCAAACTGACGAGCTCAATCGTGCAGATGTACATTGGCAAACAGTGGTACTGCGCTTGCCTGATGATGGGAGTGGCTCTTTTAGTTTAATTCGTCATGTAGCCCTCAATGATGGTAAATCTGCGACTCATAAATTGGCACTGATGCGGGTGCTGTTGCGCATTGCCGATGGTCACCCAGGAGCCGTGATACGCAGGGAGGACAATCGCGTCATTTTGCCCGCGGGTTTGGTCGCCTTGTATTGGTGTCATCAGTATAAGGATTTGATCGATCACTACGATCTGTATCAAACGCCCAACGCCAGTCCAAACATGGGGTTTATGAAAGACGATGGCTGGCATAAATTAAGGCACCTGAACTCAACAGATTTTCGCGTCGGCAACCAATTTGTGGGTGAGGATGCGCGAGCCTTGCATCGAACTCTCTCCCACGCAGTGCAGAATATCCGCAATATGCCCTGCAAATACATTACCTTTCCCAACACCGAACGTTGTGTATTCGAGCTTGCGAGCCAAGTCGTTCGTGCCAAGGACACCCTGTTTTTAGATTTTGAGGGTCTGTGCCAATGGGGCGAATTTTCCCTGCCCGAGCATGTTTGGACAGCTCTGAATCGTTATGCCTGTTGGATTGAACCCGTTTTAGTCAGCGAATGGGCAAAAACCATGGCAAGTTATCGCGGTAATGCGATTCACTTAAACCAGCAGCCATATATCTTTTCTCAGGCATTAAACTGGCTTGACCCTAAGCGCACGACCACAGAAGTGCGCCAGCGAGTGACCGATATGGCTGAAGAGGGTGATGCGATTCATTGTGTCTGGACGCAACGTTCGCTGCAGCAAGGTTTTGATGTTGATCATTGCATGCCTTTTTCACGCTGGCCAAATAACGATTTATGGAATTTATTACCGAGTACACCCAAAGCCAATAATGAAAAGCGCGACCGATTGCCTAGCAATACCCGTTTGCTTCATGCAGGGGAACATATACGCCACTGGTGGCAACAAGCCTGGGAAACGGAAAAAGAAAGCATGCTTTCGCAGCGCTTTTTCGCCGAGGCCAATCTGGCGCTACCTGGCTTAGGAGTGGGCAATCGTTCGATAGACGACTTGTTTGCCGCTTTGGTATTGCAGCGCGGGCGTTTACGTGAATTGCAGCAATTGCAGGAGTGGTAACTTATCGGCTCTATTGCACTTTTTCACACAATAAAATGGCGCCCATCGGGCGCCATTTCACATTAGGACTTTTCGCTTTCCAGCGGGCCTGCGCCTATATCTATCTTTTCTTCCTGAGGAGTGAAGTCGGGGTCGAGTGACAGGTTGGCGAAGGGGTTGGCCTTGGCTTTTTTGTTCTGCTCTTTGTCTTCTTCAACCTCGGTTTCTGGAGCCAGTTCTTGCTCTTGAACAGGCGTTTGTTGTGCCAGGGCTGACTCTAATTCCATTAGGGCGTCGTCCAGTGATTGTGTTTCGGGCTCGTTGAGTTCCAGATTGAGCTCTGGCTCAGGCTCGATTTCGCTTGGCTCGTCAGTAATGGCTTGGGTGTTGATAGGTTGCGCTTCGGCTTGCTCCACTTCGCCTTGCTCGTCTTCAAGCATTGGCGTGGCGAGAGGCTCAACTATCTCAGTCTGAGCTTCAGTAGGTTGGGCCGCATTCGGTTGGGCCTCAATAGATTGGGCCGCATTCGGTTGCTCTAGAGCCTGCTCATTAACGGCTTCTTCGAGATCTTGCTGTGGTTCGGGCGTTTGCTCGATCTCCTCAGCGTGAGTCGGATTTTCCATGCTGGGCTCGTCCTCAGCAGGAAGCTGTGACTCTTCGCTGTTTGGTTCACCTTGGTGGCTACCTTGGTGACTTTGGGGCTCTTGCTCAGCTGGCGTACTGTCAGTCGTTTGCGTGGTGTTTGAGCCGCTTGCCTGGTTTAAATAGGCCTGAAATTCTTCATCTGACATGCTCGACCAATCTTTACTGGTCGGTTGCGATGTGGCTGCACGCATATCTTCTTCCGGCTGTGCGTTTGTCTCGGCCTCTGGGGTAGCCGTGGGCTCGGTTGCAGGTGTCGGGCTCGGCTGCTCAGCATTGGCTTGCGCTTTTTTACGCACAAAGGGGTGGATTTCGGCGCAATGCTGGTGCTCGCTATGGCAGGCCGCTTTGCTGGTAGCCGCAGTACGGCGCAGCGGCGCAACATTCTGCGGCTGTGGCTCGTCGTTGCCATCGGCTTGCGGTGCTTGCTCGGTTGGGGACTCGGTCGAGGACTCGGTCGAGGACTCAGCTGAAGCTTCAGCTGACGGTGTTCCCAACAGGGCATCCGCTTTTTCGTTCAACAGTGTTCTGGTCAGTTCGGGGCTGAGCGCTGCGTGGGCACCATAGGTCTGCAGATGTTTAATCATGTCTTTATGGATGGAGCTTTGCTTTTCGCCATAGTCAGATGTACTAATGCTCAGCACATGGTCAACAAACTCTTTCTCATGAATAACGAAACTCGGCATTGGAGACTTAAATACCGCCTCGTTGTTAAACACGATAAGACAGTGGATCTCTTCCATTGGCAGAGCCAGTAGCTCAGCCAATGGCTGCGCTTGTTCACGCAGTGCGGTAAGAGGGTTAGCAAACTTGTCGTCTTCGCCATGGTGGCGGTTGGTCCAGTCCTGGGCCTTTTCGCCGCCATAAATATCACCGATTGCATCGATATGGGCGACCATAAAGACACCAAAGGGGCTTAGCAAAAGATGCTCTATGTTAGTGCTTTTTCCTTCCTCACCCGTGGCGATGGGCACATTGGTAAACTTGCTGTAGAGCTGCGGATCCAGGGTGGCTTTTTGATTGCCAAGCAACTTCTTCAGCGCCTTTTTAAATTCTGAAGGCTTACCCATGACTTGCGGTTTGCCTTCGGAAGAGAGTTTCGGTTTGGCGACTTTAATTGAGCTCTGGCGTTTTTTACGCACCATGATGAGTGCGGCAATGCCGACTATGAGCACGAGTAAACCAATTAGCGCTGGGAGCATCACGTCCATCAGGCCAGATGTTTCGGTTTGTGCAACTGGCTGTGGTTTCGGGCTTACCTTGGCCGCTGCAAGCTGAGTTTTGGCGGCTTCAGCGGGAGTGCCCTTAGCTGCCAGCTTAGTTTCGAGCGGCGTGTTATCTGCTGGCGTGGTTAACTCACTGGCCTGCGCCGCAACAGCGCTTTTGGTTTCGGTTACTAGGTCGCCAGTGGCTTGTTGTGGCTCAGTCAGGGGATCGCTGGTTTCGAGCTTGGTGTTTTCGCTAGCGATACCTTCGCTCAGCTCGCTTTGCACCTGTGCCGAGGCCAGCGCTAGGTCGGCACCGCTGGTGCTTTTAACCTGCTCTGTAAAAGGCTCTGGTTTTACCAAGGCCGAGCGCTCGGGCGCGGTTGAGGTAACCTGAGTTCTTGTCTGTTGCTGTGCTTGTGCCTTATCAATTTGCTGGCAGTTGTTGCTGTCGTAATCCCGTCGCGCCTTACGGTAACTGGGGTGCGTACGCGCATGATCGAACTGCGCCATTTGCTGTTTTAATAGAATACACATAGCGCGGTTATATTCTCGCGCCTCGGTCTCGCTAGCTTGCAACAGGGCTAGGGTGAAAAGTAGTAGAAAAGCTAATCTCATTTCCGAAACATAAGTAAAATTTCTGTTATCTATCCCTAGTCTAACAGCTAATCCATAAATTATGCCATACCCTTATAGAGTCATTTTAAAATTCAATAGGTTAATTGCCTGTTCTGTGAGATATTAGTGCTTTAGAGAGTAAGGTAATGGTGCTTATTTTGTGCGATTACATTGACTAATAACAAATTATTAGCATGACTTTTTGTTACTCTCGCTTAATGAATAAGTATTAGTGGTGAATGGTTAATGCGTCTTCCGCGATTGTTTATACTCGATCTGCGCCAAGTAATTTTAGGTTTTACTCTGCTCTTGGTGCTTATTACCCTGGCTAACCAGTTTGTGATTAGCGACCGGGTTTATACCCAACAGGCCATGACGCAAAGCCTTGAGGCAAACCGTGCCTATGCCGGTAAACTGGCCGATATTACCAGCCAGTTTATTCAATCATTGCAAATGCAACTGTCTTATAGCGCCAAGTCGCTGAGCGGTGATCTGGATAACGCCGCCCGCCGTGAGCAAGAAGCACAGCGTTTACTATCACAAACCCAGTCTTTTAATTCGGTGGTGATTGTCGACCGCCGCGGCGAGGTGATCAGCGCCGCCCCTGAGCAATTGGGTGCCGTGGGTATTATTTTGCACGCCTCTGCCACCAAGCAGTCATTAATGGTGCCACAAGCCATGATGCCGCAGCCCTATGTATCGCCCTTGGGTAACCTGGTGGTCAGCCCCTCGCATCCGATCATGTCAGACACAGAGCCCCAGCGTTATCTGGGCTATATTTCCGGCAATATTTATTTGCATGGCAATAATATCTTGTCGCGCCTGCTGGGCACCCATTTTCATGGTGCGGAAGCGCGTATTATGGTGCTCAGTGAGAATGGCGCCGTGGTTTACGACAGTCAGAGCCGGCAGATTGGTATGACAGTGGGTGAAATGCACCCGTTGTGGGACGCGTTTATGCAAGCGCAAGCCGGGCAAAGCGGTGCCATGGTCAGCACGCAGGGCAGCGCCCAGTTAATAGGTTATGCACCGGTTAAGGACATGCGCTGGGTGGTGTTGGTTTCGAGTGCACAGCAGCATGTGGTCAACAGTGTTGGCAATACCATAGGCAACCTGATGGAAAAAGGTGCACCGGTGACCTTAATCACGCTTTTGGCCATTTGGTTGCTTGCCGGCACCATCAGTGCGCCATTGCAAATTCTGGCCCAACGGGTGCGCGATAACGACAAAACCTTTAACGATATTCCCGCCTGGTATGCCGAGGCGAAAACCCTGAAGCGGGCCATTGCAGCCTATAGCCATGAACAGTTGCAACGTATCAGTGCCCTTAATCTGGCGAGTAATACCGATCCCCTGACCGGCATAGGCAATCGTCGCTACCTGCAAACCTGTCTGGACTCGATGCGAGAGCAGGGACAAACGTTTGCCGTACTGGCCCTGGATATCGACCATTTTAAGTGTATCAATGATCGCTTTGGTCATGATGTTGGTGATCAGGTGATCAAAACCCTGGCCCGATTGCTTAAGCTGGGATGTCGCGAGTATGACTATGTGTGTCGCAGTGGTGGTGAGGAGTTTATGCTGTTGTTGCCTGGGCTTGATATTGACAGGGCACAAGAACTGGCCGATCGCTTGCGCCAGCAGGTTGCCGAGCATAGTTTTAAGCCAGTGACGCAGGTTACAGTGTCTGTGGGTGTGAGTCTGTGGCAGGGCGGTGTAGAACTAAAGGCGGCATTAAAAGCCGCTGACAATGCGCTGTACAAGGCAAAAAACAATGGCCGTAATCGCACCGAAGTTGCAGAGCTTTAGGACAAGCTCCTGCGTTATCTCTGATCACCTAATTAACAGAATTTGGTATGATTGCTCTTTGTATTTGTAAGTGGTACAAATAAAAGGCTGACTTTTTGTCACAGTGATAAAGCTGTCATCTTGAAGTCATTGTTTTATATCGCTTTCATATATCGCAATACACTCAGGTTCAGCGGCGATATTGTGCTAAGCTACAAGAAAATAATACAAAAAGATTAACACTATTTCATGACCCAGTCCTTCAACGCACTGTACCAAACAAGCAGCAGTGAGCAAGCTTATGAGCTGGCCTTGTCAATGATTGACCAAGTGTTTGCCGCTAAATACTGTTTTATTGGTCGCCTAAGTGACGATGGCTTACAGGTGCGCACCTTGGCCTTTCACTCTCAAGGTCAGGTGCTGGACAACATAGAATATGAGCTTGAATCGACTCCCTGTGCTGATGCTATCTGCAGCGTCGATGTCTGTATTTATCAGGATCAAGTCGCGGCCTTATTTCCTCACGATGCCATGCTCAATGAGCTGGGTATTAAGGCCTACTTAGGCATGACAATGCGCGATGTGTCCCGTCGGCCCATAGGTATTCTGGTGGCCATGTTTGAGCAACCGCAAAACTTCAGCGCGCAAAGCCTGCAGTGGTTTCAAGACCTGGCCTTTATTGTAGCCGCGCAAGCCCGTCACGAGATAGACATAGAAAGAAAAAATGCCATGCTGGCGGAGCTGTCGCTGCGAAATATAGTATTTGAGCAAAGCAAAGAAGCCATTATGATCACCGACGCTGAGAATAAAATCCTGCGCGTGAATCCGGCCTTTGAATTCTACACGGGTTATCATGAAAGCGAATTGTTAGGGCGCTCTCCCGGGCTCTTGGCCTCAGGTCGTCATGATCAGCAGTTTTACGCCAATATGTGGCAGCAGTTGCACACCCATGGGCACTGGCGTGGTGAGGTTTATAATCGCCGCAAAACCGGTGAGGTGTATCCGGAGGAATTATCGATCACAGTCAACCGCGATGAGCAGGGCGAGATCTCTCATTATATCGGTCTGTTTCGCGATATCAGCGATTGGAAAGAAAGTGAGCGACAATTGCGCTTTTATGCCTCTCAGGAGCCGCTCACCGGGTTACACAACAGGCGCAGCTTTTTAGAGCGGGTAGAGCAGCATATTAGCCTGCATCATGATCAAAACACCCCCAGCTCTTTGTTGTTTTTAAATCTCGACCGTTTTAAAGATATTAACGACCTCTATGGCCCGGAGGTTGGAGATAAGGTGTTGGTGGCGGTGGCCTTACGACTGCAGCACTGCGTTGTCAGCTCGGATGTGCTTAGCCGTTATGGTGGCGATGAATTTACCCTGCTGCTGGCCAACAGCACAAAGCAGCAGGCCTATGCCTGTGCGCAGCGTATTCTAACCCATGTCTGTCAGCCCGTTCGCCTGGGCGAGCTGAATATCGAGCTCAGCTGTAGCCTGGGTATCGCCCATATCGACGAGCAGCTAGATAGCGCTACTGTGTTTGTACGCAATGCCAATCATGCCATGCTCAGCGCTAAACGAACTCAGTCGCAAAGCATTGCCATCTACAGCGACGAAATTGAAGGTCGGTATCTACGTAAAATTCAATTGCGCGATAAACTCGCTAAGGCCCTCAAAGCCAATGAATTGACCGTCGCCTATCAGCCCATTGTCAATTTTCGCAGTGGTAAAATCATCAAGTTTGAGGCCCTGGCCCGTTGGCATGATGCCGAGCTTGGCACCATCGATCCCGAAGAATTTATTGTCATTGCTGAGGAGTTTGGGCTGATTTCCCAGCTCGGGCAATTTGTGCTGCAGCGGGCCTTGGCAGACTTATCCACCCTGCACAAACGCGGTTATCCTCATATCTGTCTGTCGGTCAATCGTTCGGTATCAGAATTCAATCAGTTATTGCAGCCGGTCGAAGTCATTTTAGCGGCGCTGCACGAACATCAGATCGCCACCCATCAGCTCACCATAGAGGTGACCGAGTCTGTGGCCATAGGCGTGCAACAGGTGCAGGATCAACTCAATATTTTGCGCGAGCAGGGCGTTAAGGTAGCCCTGGACGATTTCTGTACCGGCTATTCTTCACTTAGTCATCTTATTGATTTACGTGCTGATTACCTGAAAATTGATAAATCTTTTACTCATAAACTGCTGAGTGAACATAAGCATCAGGTGGTGATCGCCAGCCTGATCAACATAGCCTCAGAGCTGGATATGGAAGTGATCGCGGAGGGCGTCGACTGCGCTGATCAGCACCAACAGCTGCATGATTATGGCTGCCATTTCAGCCAGGGCTATTATTATTCCAAGCCGGTCAGCCTACCCCAGGCACTGGCCTTGCTAGAGCAAGCCGACTCTTTTGTCGACACCTTGTAGGTCGGAATTTGCCACCAGGGATGCAAATTAATATGGGGAAATAGTAAGTTTTCAGTGTGATATTTTATCGCCACGATAAAATATTCTTGTTTTACCCATGTTGACGCTCAACGCATAATGCCGCCTTTTGCTTGTCGAGAGGGCACTATGCGCGGCTGGATTATCTACACTGATGGCGCCAATCTATTAAAACCAGAGCGGTATGAAATTGAACGGTTAGTGGCCGTTGCCAAAGAAGAGAATATCGAGCTGGAGGTCTATGCTCCGGATCAATTCGACCTGCTGGTGACCCGTGAAGACGAAAAAAGTATTCTGATTGACGGTAAACCCGTGCCCTTACCGGACTTTGTTATGCCGCGTATGGGGGCCGGAACCACCTACTTCGCCCTTGCCATTATCCGTCATTTGGAGCGCCTTGGGGTGTACTGCGTCAATGGGGCCCACGCCATTGAAACGGTCAAAGACAAGCTTTATGCCCAGCAAATCTTAGCCAAGCAAAATCTGCCGACGCCGACCACCATGTTGGTTAAGTTCCCGGTAAATATCGCCCTGGTTGAACAGCAAATTGGTTTTCCCGTGGTGGTGAAAACCCTTTCCGGCTCGCAGGGTAGCGGCGTATTTTTGAGCAAAACCCGCAATGAATTTGACGATTTAATGCAACTTATTGAGGCGACCAGCCCTCAGGCCAATATTATTTTGCAGCAGTTTGTTAAAAGCAGCCATGGTCGTGATTTAAGGGTTCTGACCATAGGTGGTAGAGCGGTTGCCTGCATGGAGCGCAACAGTGGTGGTGATAACTTTAAGGCCAATGTCAGCGCCGGCGGCACAGGCTCCTTGTATGCCATTACCCCGGAAATCGAATGGTTGGCAACGCAAACCGCCAATGCCCTGGACTTGGATGTGGCTGGTATCGATTTGCTGTTCGATGAGCAGCACTTTAAAATTTGTGAAGCCAACTCCAGCCCGGGTTTTGAAGGCCTGGAACAGGCCACTGCCATAGATGTGGCGCGAGAGATCTTCCACTTTATTCGCATTCGCCTGGGTATTTTTGATAAGCCGCAGTCGGCGTCAAAAGCAGAGTCGAAAAAAGCGACCGCACAAGCCGCTCAGGAAGTGCTAGAAGAGCTGTAGTTTAAGCCTGTCGGCAAACTGCTCCAGCGCATAAATACCGGCGCTGGAGTTGCCGTATTCATTGAGCTTAGGCGACCAGACCGCGACCGTAAACTTCCCCGGCACCACGGCAATAATGGCGCCGCCCACCCCGGATTTACCCGGCATACCGACCCGGTAGGCAAAATCCCCTGCAGCATCATACAAACCACTGGTAAAGAGCAGGGAGTTGAGCTGGGAGTTTTGCTTGGCGGCAAGAATGCGCCGCTTTGAGGCCACATCAACCCCCCTGTTTGCCAGATAGGAAAAGGTGCGCGCCAATTCGGCACAATTCATCTCGATGGCACAAAAGCCGAAATACACCTTCAACACTTCTTCCACTTCGTTTTCAAAGTTATTAAAGGACGCCATTAAATAGGCCATCGCCGCGTTGCGGTGACGGTGTTGATATTCGGATCGCGATACCCGCTGATTGATATTAATACGCGGGTTGCCGCTGAGCTGACGCACGGTCGCCAGCATATGATGGGTGGGCGCACTGAGACGCGAATAAAGCGCATCGCAGGTGACTATAGCGCCGGCGTTGATAAAGGGGTTGCGGGGAATACCCTGCTCAAATTCGAGCTGGGTCAGGGAGTTAAAGGCTGTGCCCGAGGGCTCCTTGCCCACCCGTTGCCATAGGGTATCGCCATAGCGCTGCAGCGCCAGGGTGAGGGTCAAAACCTTGGAAACTGACTGAATGCTAAAGCACTGTTCGCTGTCGCCGCTGAAATAGCTCTGTCCATCAACTGTATGCACCGCCATGGCAAACTGCTCACCTTTTACCTCGGCGAGCGCCGGAATATAACTGGCTACCTCGCCTGCCATCTCAGGCAAACGGGCCCGAACGTCCGCGCTAATGTCGTCAATTACCTGTTGGATATTCATAGCACCCCATTTACTACCTGGCGAAAACGCAATAATACGCAATACCGCGGGCGCTAAAAAGAGGCGCGCAGAAATTTACCCGCTTCCTGATAACAGGGAGATGGCGCAGCATATATAACGACCAATTTGCAAAAACATGATCTAGAATTTTTGCTTTAAGGCGTTGTAGTGTATTGAATAGCGCAAAAATGCACACAAATCTCCATTTCTACGGGAATAAGATGCGGACGGGATTTGAGTTCTGCCGGTCATTCGCTTAGATTGGCGGTAATTGATTTTTAGGTTCCCCCCTATGCATGCACATATTGAACGCCTTTATGATATCGCCGCCAAGTCGGAGCGACTTATTATCGGATTAATGAGTGGCACGTCCATGGATGGCCTTGATGTGGCTCTGTGCCGCATTCGCGGCGCCGGCTCGAATACTCAGGTGGATGTGCTGCAATTTACCACTTGCCCCTACACCGAAAGCTATCAGCAGCGGGTGCGCCAGATTTTTGCCAGGCGCGATATAGATCTGCAGCACCTCACCTTGCTCAATCCCTGGATAGGGCAGTTGCACGGGCAATTGGTCAATGCGTGTCTGGCAAGTTGGCATATAGACCCACAGAGTGTTGATATCATCGCCAGTCATGGGCAAACCGTTTATCACTGCCCGCAAAGTCAGCATGGGCTTAGCGATTATGGCAATGCCACTTTGCAACTTGGCGATGGCTGTCACCTGGCGCGAGAAACTGGAATTATTACCCTGAGTGATTTTCGCCAAAAACACATAGCCGCAGGAGGTGAAGGGGCGCCCTTGGCCGCCTATGGTGATTATTGGTATTTCGCCAGCGGTGATGAGCATAGGGTGCTGTTGAATATGGGCGGTATTGCCAATCTGACTGTGCTGGCGAAAGATGCGCCGTTAGAGCAGACGTTATGCGCCGATATTGGCCCAGGCAATACCATGCTAGATGCCTATGTGCAGCGCTACTTTGCTCCCCTTGAATATGATAAAGAGAGTGCTTTGGCAAAACAGGGCAAGGTTGCACCGGCATTGCTGCAAGCACTCACGGCCCACCCCTTTCTTGCCAAGGCGATGCCCAAGACCACGGGGCCAGAAGTGTTTAACCTCAACTATTTGGCACAATGCCAGACGCAGAGTCACACTCAGGAGTTGGGCCATTACGATGTGCTGGCGACCTTGTGCGAGTTTGCGGCGCTGGAAATTGCCAGGCAGCTGAATAGCTTGGCGGAAAAACTCGGTGACATTAAGGTTTATGCCAGTGGTGGTGGTATTCATAACCCCTTGCTGATGGCTCGCATTAGGGCGCATTGCAGTGCAGGTATAGAGCTGAATTCATTGCAGCAACTGGGCATCAATCCGGATGCTAAGGAAGCCGTATTGTTTGCCCTGCTGGCCAATGACACCTTGGCCGGTAGCACAAGCAGTGAGGCTGGTCACCCGGGCATGCCGGGCGTTACCATGGGTAAAGTCAGCTTTCCTGATTAATACCAATTCTGTTAAGTATGTGAGCAGATATAGCGCTGGATAAATGATGTGATAACAAGGCGGAATTTTTCTTATGTAGTTATTCTACATAAGGAAAGTTCCAACGCAGTTAGCACGCTATTTAGCCCGCTAGAATGATTAGCTATTTAAATGAATTGGTATCACCCCAAATACGTTGGCAGTAGTTAACTAAACGGCGGGCTTTTGATTGACTTTGCAGATCTGGATTTAGGCTTTGGTACAGGCTTTGCGGGTGCAAATGAACGCTGAATTGAGCGCTTTCTTTGATGATCTCATGGCGACCGTGAAGGCTCAGCTGTAACAGGCCTTGTCCCTGAACTTGCTGTTGCATCGACTCAGCGCCTGGGCTTAGGGTCAGCACCACCATGGTGCTTAGAAGATCGCGCTCATGGACGCTATGGCGCGCCTGCAACAAGGCATGGCGCTGTTCGGCAAAACTCACGCTGGCATGTAAGCAGTTCCCAGGCTGGGTGTTGCTGGGCAGACGGCAAAGCAGTTGCGGCGGCTGCCCCGGCGCACCTAAAAGCACGGGCTGCTGCGTTAAACTATCAAAGTCTGCTAAAGCATTGTCGTTACGCAGTGAAAATACTGCCAACGCGGAGCGAAACTGGGTCATATCCTGTCTATTATTGCCGATTTGTGGACAATTATGCGCTATAAATATGACGGTTTTATGACTTAGTTTGAAATTTATACTGTAGGTCGGGATTTGCCGCTGTAGGTCGGAGTTTACCGCCATGGATGGCGGTAGTAGAACAATGCAGGAGCACATTGTCGAAAACCCCGACAAGAGAGCACATTAGCCAAGCTAAAGCCTCGCCCACAGATAATCGCAGCTATTCTCGTGTAGGTAACAATGCAAGAGCAATTGCCGATAGCCCCGACAACGATGCATACTATTCTCTTTTTGTCGGCGCGAAGCACCGACCTACAGGCTATTTAAACACCACTTCTTTTTGCGAGCGGCTGTAGTGACGCTTTTGTTCTGGGGTCCATTCACCATTTTTTAGATATTGAGTAGTGACCACAAACTGGCCGTCCACATAAGAGCTGGTGGACTTCACCTGGGTGATCCCCTCGCTGCTGCCGGTAACATCTTCATAGGCAACGAAGGAGCCATCCTTAGTGACTTCCAATGTACCCTGGGTATAAAAGTCGGCGGTGGTGAAGTAGTAGAACACTAGGGATTCTTTACTTTTATCCCAAAAAATCAGGGACTCGCCGCCATAGGCACCGTCATTAATACTGTGCACAGTGCGTATAGCTTTGCCGTTAAGTGCTCGTTCCCACTTGCCAACGTCGGTGACACTCGGTTGCTCGGGGCCCATGCTGAAGGTGGACTCCCAGGTGCCGAGGTAGGGCTCAAACACTTGCAGCTCGCTGGCAAGTTTGCCGTTGGCATTTGCTAGATGGGTACAAAGGAGCAAGAGGGTGCTGATCAGGTATTTCATCGGTATCTCTAATTGTGAATTTTTTGTTGCACTAAGAGTGAGCGAAATTTGCTGATGGATCAAGAAAGAAGCAATGAATACAGCAAATTAGTATGTACACCCTAGGCCCTTTGCGGACAATAAAGGAGCTTCAGACATTAGAGCAGTGAAACTAGCTTATAAGCACTTAAGCCTACCACGGTAATAATGACAGGCAGGCTCAAGAGGTTCACGAGCCAGCCATTTTTATACTGACCCATAACGGCTTTGTTATTGAGAAGCCACAATAAATAGATACAAACTATGGGCAGCAGCAAGGCATTGCTGGCCTGGGCAAAGATGATCACGGCGACGGGGTCGAGTCCGAGGCTCGCTACCACAGCGCCAAATACCAAGATGGCAATGGCCACCAGTTTAAAGCGGGTGTCTTCTACCTTGTCTTTACCGCCGAGCATGCCACAAACGGCATAGGCACCGGCTAATGGAGCGGTAATGGCACTGGTGAGGCCGGCGGCAAACAAGCCGATGGCAAAGAAGTACTGAGCATAGGTGCCGAGCAGGGGCTCAAGCTGTTTAGCCATGGTGGCGGCATTGAGAGTACCCGTTTGTTGGCCAAAGAAGGCAACACTGGCGGTGGCGACTATGGCCAGGGTGATAAGGCCGCCAAGACCAACCGACAGTCCGGTATCCCAATTATGAACACGAATGGCCTGGTCTACCTCCTGTTGCCGGGTATCTTCCCTGGCAATGACTCCCGAGTGTAAAAACAAGTTATAAGGCACTATGGTGGTGCCTATCAGCGCCAGCACTGTGGTTAATGAGTCAGTTGGTAGGCTGGGCTTAAAACCGGCAAAGAGATCGCTAAGGGATGGTTGGGCAAGCACCATGGTAGCGACAAACACCACACTCATAACACCAACCAGAAGTATCAAGGTGCGCTCAATCAGCTTGTATTTGCCGCTATAAAGAAGCAGGGCGCTGACCAGGGCTATGACGGGTGTCCAGATGCTTCCGGTGTGCTGGCCGAACAGACCTTGTAAGCCGAGACTGGCGCCGCTGAGGTTACCTGCCTCGTAAGCGGCGCTGCCGATACCTATGGCGCTGATCACTAAAAAGATCGCCAGATACTTTAATAAGGGTTGATTAATATTGGCGCGCAGGGCCGGTGCTAGACCTTGCCCGCTTACCAGGGCTAGGCGGGCGGCCATAGTCTGCAATAAAATGGTGGCAACGACCGAAAATAACAGCGCCCATAGCAGGGTAAATCCGAAATTGGCACCGGCTACCGATGCGGTGGTAATGGTGCCTGGACCGATAAAAGCGGCGGCAACGAGCAGGCCGGGACCGAACTTCTTCATATTGTTAACCCTGTCATTTTTGCGCCAATTTAGCTGGGCGCTATTTATTATTGTTTTTCGCAGTTAATAAGATATAGAAAAGCGGGTCTAATCTCCACTTCGTTCTAGTTCTGGATGTTCGAGTAACACGGCGCCACTGTCTTGCTCGCCCAGGTAGTCGTCGGAATTGTAAATGGGACAATTTACCATGGACAGGCAGCCGCACCCAATGCAGCCGTCGACCCTGTCTCTAAGCCTTTGCATATAGGCAATTTTCTCATCCAATTGCCGCTGCCAATGCTGCGCCAACTGTTGCCAGTCGGCTTTTGTTGGGGTGCGCTTGTCCGGTAGGGTACTGAGTGTTTCTTTTATTTCTTCAAGGGTGATGCCCATTTTCTGCGCAGCTTTGATCACCGCAATGCGCCTGAGCACATCACGTTTATAGCGGCGCTGGTTACCCTGGTTGCGCCAGCTGCGAATAAGCCCTTTTTTTTCGTAAAAGTGTAATGCTGAAATGCTCACGCCGGCGCGGTTGGCCACCAGTCCCACGGACAAGTTCGCTTCTAGTGTCATGTTTCTTGACCTAAACTTAAGTTGAGCTTTTAACCTATTGCTAAACTTCAAATAAGGCAATTAGTTATGACTCAACACATTATTATTTTCAGCAGTGCCAGACGCCACGGTAACACTTATAAAGCGGCACAAACGCTGGCGCGGCGATTAAATACCTACATCTTGTTTTTAGACGATTTTAGAATAAAACCTTATTGCTATGAAATAAATAAGTATAACAATGATGGCGAGGATGATTTCCAAGCACTAATGGCTAAATTACTAACGTTTGAGCATTGGGTTTTTGCCTCACCAATGTACTGGTATAACACCACACCTCAGCTAAAGAACTTCTTTGATCGCCTCACCGAATATATGACTGAACATGAGTTGCGTCCGCAATTGAGACTATTGCGTAAAAAGCAAATGTCGTTGCTGTCTACCAGTAATGTAGAACTAGGCCTAGACGCATTTGCCGCGCCATTTAAGTTAAGTGCTGAATATTTGGGGATGAGATTTATGTCCCATTACCATGCAGCTGCTAACACACCTGAAGAAATAGCAATTTGTTCACAAGGAAAGCCTTTGAAAGCAAACTTATGGCATCGTTTATTCGTTGGGGTAATGGAAAAAAAGTAGTAGCCAAATAAAACCTTGTTAGGACATTTAGCAAAGGAAATAAATTATAACTATATGAATTTAAATTGCTTTATTTAAATTTACGTTGTTGCTATTTTCAAACCAAACTGTTTTCTATTTTCATTTCCACTCTTTTTTGTCAAGGGAAAAAATGAATTAAAGGGTGTTAAATTGTATTATTTTGTACGGTTTAAGGCGGTATAAGCTTGATTGTTTCTTTAAGGTAAATTAAATACTTCACCCTAATGAGAAAGTGTGTATTTTTTTGTCTATTTTTGTTGTAAAAAGTTAGTAGAGTAGGTAAAACAAAACAGGGCCCAATCTCAACAAAGCTATTCAGCTCAATTTTTAAGGTACTTTGGGCAGTTCATAATAATAATGTTAGGGAATAAAAATGTTTAACAAATCTAAAATCGGCAGAGCGATTCAATACTCTTTGCTTCTAGGTTCAAGCGTTACAGCGTTTTCTTCTGTTGCAGCTGAAGCTGAAGCAGCAGTTGAAGAAGCAGCTCCAGAGCGTATCGAAGTAACCGGCTCTCGTATCCGTACCGACAGTTTCGCAAGTGATACTCCTATCGATATCATTTCTGTAGAAAGTGCTACCGAGCAGGGTATCAATACCCTGGGTGAACTACTACGTACCAGTACTATTGCAGCGGGTTCAAGTCAGATCACGTCAGCATTAACCGTAGGTTATGTAACCTCGGGTGGTGCCGGTGCAGAAACCATTTCAATGCGTGGTCTAGGTGCAAACCGTACCCTAGTACTACTTAACGGCCGTCGTGCCGGCCCAGCGGGTACACGTGGTCAGGTTTCTGCGTTTGATATGAACGCGCTTCCTATTTCTGCTATTGAGCGTGTAGAAGTTCTTAAAGATGGTGCATCTTCTCTATACGGTTCTGATGCGGTAGCTGGTGTAATCAACATCATCACTAAAAAAGGCGATGATAAGTCAGTGTCTGTGGACATCAGCCAGCCATTCGAGTCAGGCGGTGAAACGCAGCGTGTTAACTTCTCTATCGGTGAAGAATTCCAAGACGGTTCTGTTCGTTTAGTAGGTGACTACAACATCCAACAAGAATTACAGCGTGGTGATCGTGACTTCTTCGATTGTTCTGCTCGTCGCTTATATGATGCGGATGGTAACCGTGCCGATCCTATCGATCCGCGTACTAATGACTATCATTGTAACGACACGCCTTACGGTTTGTGGCTATATAACGCTTCATTAGAGAACGGCGGTGCAGGGAACTTACCACCAGGTGTTCGTGCATTCTACGACTATGATGGCTTCTTCGCTGCTAATAACTATGAAAACTTCAACGATTGGGCCCAAGGTCCAAATGACTTCACAACTCCAGACGGCTGGTACCCAGTTGCCTATGACAAAGAAAGTGACGGTTACTGGCATCGCGATCACCCTTTCCTAGACAAGGAAAGCATGATCCCAGAGACGGAAACTTGGTCACTATTCTTCCAAGGTGACTTTAACTTTACCGAAAATGTACGTGGTTACACCGAGTTACTACATAGCTCACGTGAAACAACGACGCAAGGCTATCGTCAATTCTGGACTGGTGATGTTGGTGCACAGTGGGTTGGCCTGTTCGATGGCTTCTCTGGTGGTACCTCATTTATGATGCCAGTTGCATTGACTGACCACTACGGCTCTGACACCGAAGTAGACTATACCCGTGGCGTTATTGGCTTTGAAGGTATTGTTGGTGATTGGGAATGGGATGTTTCTTACCAGAACAGCTACAACAAAGGTACTTATGGTAACAAGGTTATCTTCCGCGACTCAATGTTGATGGCACAAAGCCACTTAGCTAATGGCACATCTTGTAGTGGTGAAGTAACGGCTGTATCAGGCAAAACCTGTGTAGACGTGCCTTGGGCAGATCCACAGCAGATTTATGGTAACCCTTCTGCCGAAGTGCGTGACTTCCTATTTGGTACGGAAAAGGGCGAGACCATTTATAAGCAACAAACTGTTGAAGCTTATGTTACCGGTGATCTATTCGAACTTCCTGCCGGTGCGGTAGGTAGTGCGTTTGGTATGTCTTTCCAAAAGGATGAGCTAGACGATTCTCCTGGTCTACACAGTGCTAATGGCAACTCTTGGGGCCTATCAAGTGCTAGCCGTACAGCGGGTGATCAAAATACGCGCGCGGTATTCGGTGAAGTCCGTGTTCCAATCGTAGAAGGTCAGGCGTGGGCTAACCGCATGGACTTAACCGCATCGGGTCGTTGGACAGATGTGTCAACTTACGGCAGCGACACTACTTATAAACTAGGCTTGACGTGGGAAGTGGTTGACGGCTTCACTGTCCGTGGTTCACGCGGTACATCATTCCGTTCACCTGCTTTGTTTGAGCTATACCTTGCAGGTCAAACAAGCTTCGGTGGACAAATGTCAATCGACCCTTGTTACGATTGGGGTAACCGTTTAGAAAGCGGCAGTGTGTCACAACAAGTGGCTGACAACTGTTTGGCGGATGGTGTTCCTGCGGATTATGATGGTTCTTCTACCAGCAGTGCAACGCTTGTAACCAGCGGTGGTGCCGGTCGTCTAGAAGCTGAAACTTCGGTATCTGAAGGCTTTGGTTTTGTTTGGACCAGCCCAGAAGACACTTATGCGTTCTCAGCAGACTATTATAATGTTGATATCAGCAACCAGGTTGCGAACCTAGGTGGTTCGGATATCACTGGTAGTTGTTATCGTTCACAGGACTTCCCGAACGATCCACTGTGTTCACAGTTTACTCGTAACGACGGTACGAATGGTGACTACGGTATCGACACTGTTTTCGGTGGCTATACTAACGTAGCAAGCCAAGGTACACGTGGTGTGGACTTAAACTTCACCTACCAGGACAACTTTGACTTTGGTTCACTTCGCTTTAGCCTAGAGCACACAATCCAGCTTGAGCGTACGTACCAGTTATTTGCTGACAGTGAAGAAGATCAGTACATCGGTGAAATCGGTGATCCTAAGCACGTAGGTATCGGCCGACTAACTTACTCTAATGATGATTGGAGCGTTACTTGGACTACTCGTTATGTCGATAAGACAAACGATTATGAATACTATGACGATACCAACGAAACTACCTACCGTGGTGAAGACGTGACCTTTATCGCGCATACGCCTACTACGTTCTATCATGCACTTTCAGGTAGCATGCAGTTCGAGAATCTAGACGTAACCATGGGTATTTCGAACCTGTTCGATAAGGTACCACCTCAGGTTTCTCCTTCTTACGTACGTGCAACGGGTAACTCTGCATTGTACTCACAGTATGACAACCTAGGTCGTCGTTTCTTCGCAAACGTGACTTACAACTTCTAATCTAGGTCTTAACTTGGATTAGATACTGAAATGCTAATAAAAGCCCTTCGTTATGAAGGGCTTTTTTTTTGCAAGCTAACCCCTCCTAAATTTGGTTGACACTTTTTCAGCACCCTTTGGAGAGTGTTTTCAAATCAACAACTCAGCGTACTTAAGGTGATTATTCGCTCGCCTTTAATTCATCATGTTGATGGGGGTATTCAATACCGCTCAGGTGGATAGCCGCAGCTTTACACTCAGTTTGGGAGAGGTTGCGCGACGACAGATGGGTATGAGTGTTATCAGAAGGTCCTGGCACAAAGGGTTAAGGTTATATTGAAAAATGAGTACCTGCTGGCCAAGCCAAAAGATCTGAAACAGGTAAGAAGGATGGTTGCTGAATCGGCGGCTACTTGTAATGAACCAAGGTGGCAGTTGGCTTTAAAATAAAAAACGCCCGATGAAGTACATCAGGCGTTTTAAACGCATATCTGTCAACCCACGTTAGTGCGGGTCAAAGGGCTTGCTTAAGGCGGTGCCTTAATCTTCTTTTTGTGCGTCTTTTACCGCTTTTAGTTTGGCGGCATGGTCAATCTCAAATTCAGGCATTTCTTTGTTGCCAGCCATCAAGTAGTTGTCCATCCAGCGCATTAAACGCAAGCTGTAGTCGTATTGCGCCGCAACCTTACGGTTACCATGGCCCTCACCCGGGTAGTACACCAGGCGTACGTCTTTACCTTGCACCTTCATATAGCGATATAGCTCCATGGATTGTGCCGGGTGAACGCGCGGGTCGTCTTTACCATGCATAATAAGCAAAGGTGTTTTTGACTGGCCGGCCCAGTAGATTGGGCTGCGCTCCAGGTACCACTGCCACTTATCCCAAGGGTAAGAGCGGGCGTGTACCAGGTGCATTTCGGTGGAAATATCCGTGGTACCAAACTTGGAAAGCTGGTTGGTTACACCCACAAACATCACGCTGGCGGCAAAGTGCTCGGTCAGTTTAGTTGCACCCCAGGCCGAGGCATAACCACCGTATGAACCACCGGTAATACCCACGCGCTTGCTGTCAACCAAACCCATATCTACTAGGTATTGCTTCATATCGACTAGGTCGTCGAACTCTTTACCTGCATAGTCGTTTTGACCCAGCTTAGAGTACTCAACGCCTTTACCCGTTGAACCACGGTAGTTAGGATAGAAAACCGCATAGCCGCGTGCTGCACCCATTTGGCCTGGATCTGAGTAACTTGTTACCCAGCCGTTTTTATCGTGGCTTTCAGGACCGCCGTGTACCGCCATGATCAGTGGGTAGGTTTTACCTTCTTCATAATCGAGCGGGTAAACCAGCACACCACCGATCTCAACGCCATCGCGGGCCTTGAAGGTCAGGGCTTCTTGTTTGGCGAAGCGCTTGTCGTTTAACCAAGGGTTTGAATCGCTTAAACGGGTCGCCTTAGAGCCGCGCACCATATACACCTCGTTCGGGTGCTTGGCGCTGTTGGCGCTCAGGGCCAGGGTTTTGTCCGAGTCGGAAATGCTCAATGAGCCGGCGATAAACTTACCTTCTTTAACCAGCTTCTTGTATGTGTTTGAGCCAACCTTGATCTGACCGATAAAGCTCTCAGGGCTGACCTGGGCCACAAAGTTCAGGGTGTTGCGCTTGTTTGACCATTCAAAATCGCTGATATGGCCCATAAAGTCAGGCAGCCATTCGTTGATCTCACCGGTTTCGGTGTCCGCAAGGTATAAGCGGCCCGTTGCCGGGTCGTGCTTGTCATCGGCACCGAGAATCGCCACATAGCGACCATCGTGCGACAGCTCGGCGGCGCCTAGCTTGCCTTCGGTTTTAAACGACAGGGTTACTTGCTTGGAGGCCAGATCGAACAGGTGCCATTGAGACTTCATGTACTTGTCGTCAATCAGCGCCGTTGGCTGGGTCTTAACCAATAGCTTTTTGCCATCGGCAGAGTAGTTCATATCGCTGACATAGCCGTCGATGCTGATGGCTTCTGGGTCAAGAGGCTTATCAGAGGCGGCAAGGTCAACCAGGTGCAGCTGTTTGTTATCCAGACCTAGCTCATACACTTCGGCCATAAAGCCAAGCTTTTTAAGCTCTTTTTCAGACTTGTCTTTGGCTGGCATGGCCAGTAGCGCTACCTGTTCACCATTGGGGCTTAGCTGATAGCTGGCAATGGCGCGGCCTTTAAGGGCCATGACTTTTTGTGCCTGACCACCATCGACAGGGATCTGGTACAGGGCAGTGAATTTATCGTCGCCCAGCTTGGCCAGGAAATAAACATGCTTGGCATCGGCAGACCAGCTGATGCTCTTAATATTGACCTTGCCGGTTATAAACGGACGTTCAACGCCTTCGTCATCAATAACATACAATTCGCTGTAGTTAAGACCGTTTTCGTCCTTGTAGAGCTCACGTGGCAGGGAGCGGGTAAAAGCAACCTGCTCGCCATCCGGGCTGATAGCGGTTTGTAAAACGCTTTTTATTTTTGGAATGTCTTCAACCGTGATGGTGTCATTGGCAAATGCTGGAGCGCTTACACCCACGGCCATGGCCAGGGCTAGCGTCGATTTCAATAATTTCATCTCTGTCCTTCGCTTGTTGTCAGTGGTCGCTATTCTACAAAAGCGCACTGCGAAAGCCAGTGTTTGCGATTAAGCTCGTAATCGGTGGGTTAAACAACGGGTAGCAGTAAGATGTCGGTGGGAACTGGGGAGCAGCTACCCACCAACAGGGTTGGGATCTGGGTAAGGATCTCAGGCGCTAGGAGCTTATCCTATCCGTCACTGAGCCAGCTCTTCGCCTTGCGCCGCCACCGTATGCAGGCTAGTAAGCTTGTAACCGGAAGTTGTGCTGGCATCGGCCTCTAAGATCATTATGTAGTTACCATCGGCGGTCACATCTACCGCACCTTGTTGATGCAGCACTATCTCCTGACCATTGTCCTCTAAAATGGCGTAAAATCCGTACGTCTTATCGAGTAGGGTTAAAGACTTGGCGCCATAGCTGTTTAGGCTGTCGAGATGATGTTCGGTTTGCGAAATGGGCTGACCATCTAGGGTAAAATAAATGTCCAGTTTATTAACCGGCAAACCGGCGTACTCATCGACCAGATTCACCACAGTCACCTGATGGCTGACGCTGTTAGGCACCAGGTTTTGCGCCACACTCATCAGTCTTGGGCCGTGTTCGGCATCCTTATAAAAAACGCCCAGAGCGCTTTGCTCCTGCTCCAGGGTTAGCAGGTAATTATCTACCAGGGTATTGCCTTGTTCATCAAGCATGGAAATGGAATAGCTGTTCGGTGCCAGTTGCAGTGTCTGCGACAGGGTATCAGCGTCGGTACTCGCCGTACTTAGCTGGAAATCCCCCTTACTGGCGGTGAATTGGGCGCTTGGATACTCGTCCATGCTGTTGTAAAACTGCACCTGAGCCTGGGCATCCTTGTTTTTCAGGCTATAGGGAGTATTGCCATTAGTGATAATGTCCACCGTCAGATAGTCGCTGCTATTGTCATAACTGGGGCGAATGGCCATGACCAGGGCATCATCGACATTGATGCGGGTTTCATCGGATTGCCAAATCGGCGTCGTGCCGCCGGCCTCGGTCAGGTAAAAGGTATAATCATCTATCTTATGCTCTGTACTGGCGCTCAGGGTTTCAAACATTGCCGAGCCAACCAGCTCTGCTTGCTCGAATACACCATCATCCGCGGCCATATAAAGATCGAAATTACGTTCTGCATTGGTCACATTGAGCATTTGCAGTGAGAACATATCGCTGGTTTCACGATAGGGCAAGTCGACACTTAGCAGCTTCTGCTCTTCGATATTGCCATACATCATGAGTAAGGTCTTAGTGTCGTTACGAATACTTAAGGTGTCGCTGATTATATCGACCAGGTTACCCTGATCGTTACGGTATTGAATGGCAAAATCATAGTCATCCGTGGTGTAGCTGTGCGTTGATGTGACATTACCCAGCTCTGCCGTGGTACGCGCTACATCGGCGATGCTCAGGGTCATGGTGGGACCATTGGTGGTGCCGTTGTATAGCTGAATGCTGCCGGAGTCGCTGTTGCCGTCGGAGCTGCCGCCGCAACCGCTGAGGCTGGCTAAGGCGGTGCCAAAAAGTGCCGCCAGGGTTGGCTTAAGACCTTTATTATTGTTGTGTTTCATACTTGATTCATCGTGAACTAGATGCTCAGTATGACCGATAAAAAACAAAAAAATCCCATGTTTTACATAGTATTACTCCGCTTAACAGATGTTTACACAAGTGTGAAAAAGTGTGCGATTTTACGCCGGGTAATTACATATGTAGCGTCGCAGAAACCCGAGCGCTGTGCATCAACATAAGGCGCTTATTTAGGGCGGTACAGGGAGTCCAGATCGGGGATATTCAACTCCCAGCGGGGCACGGTCTCGCCGATATAATGTCGCACCGCATCCAACAATAAGCGGGTGCGCACAGGTAGATCGCGATGGGGGTAGAGGGCGTACATGGCGCTGTAGTCCGGCAGGTTTATCTCGCTCAGCAGCGGCTGCAATTGGCCAGAGGTGATCTCATCCTGGATCAGCAGCGCCGGCACCAGGCAATAGGCGGTGCCGGAAAGCACCTTGTCTATCAGCACCTCGCCATCATTGGAGGTATAGACGGCGTTAATCACCTGCTCGCAATGCTCACCTTCGGCATTGATATAGCTTATCGAGTCTAAGCGCTTATGGGAGCTGGTATAGGTGGCCGCGGGCAATGCGCCTAGCTCCTCCATGGTCCTAGGCTCGCCATAGGTGGCGATAAATTCCGGGCTGGCCAACAAGAGCATGCGGTTGCGGGCAATTTTACGGGCAATCAATGACGAATCTCTGGGCTCGCCGATGCGAAACGCCAGATCAAAGCCTTCGGAGATCATATCCACCGGGCGGTCGTCCAGACGCATATCCACATTGACCTGAGGAAAGCGTTTTTGGAAGTCGTTAATCACCGGCTGAATATAGCGGCGCCCCAGGGTGTGAGAGGTGGCGATGCGCAACAGACCGCGCGGCTCCTGATGGTAGTTTTCCGCCAGTTGCACTGTGTCGGCCAGCAGCATGCGTAAGTCTCGGGCCTTTTTGACCATTTCGGCTCCGGCGGCGGTCAATGAAAACGAGCGGGTGGTGCGATTAAGTAAGCGTACGCCGAGCTCGTCTTCCAGTTTACTGATCTGTTTAGATATCACCGACCTGTCTATATTGCGCATGGCCGCGGCCTTGGAAAAAGAACCCTGCTCCACTACCTCAAGTAGCATAATAAGTCGGCTGGTGGTATCCATAGCTGGCGTCTCGGTGGGGCAATAATTTATTGATGCCATTCTGGCATTAATGTTTTTATAAAACCAGTGTATCTGATGACGCGGCGGTTATTTACCATGGTAAGGTTGAATCTTGGCGCCTATTTGCTCAGTATGAGTATTGCAGCGGCGTCAACCGCGATAATGATATTCGCCATCAGGCGTTGAAACCACTTTTTAATCATAGGAAATAGCTATGTCCGGCCCCAACTCCACCATGCAGGCTCTTGTACTACATGAAGCTTCGCCAAGTCTGGCGCTGCAGTTGCAAGAATTGCCGGTGCCGTCCATTGGTGCCAGCGAGGTGCTGGTGGAAGTCGAATATGTGGGTCTGAACCATATAGATGCGCGCCTTGGTGCGGAGGGCTTTTGTCGTTGGCAATATCCTCATGTGCTTGGCATTGATGCGGTAGGCACTGTTGTTGAGGCGCCGGTCGGCGTGTTTCCTAAGCGTGGCACCCGGGTGATCTTTACTACCAGTTTGGCGGATCAAGGGGTACTTAAGCGCTATACCAAGGTGGCCAACTATGCGGTTGCTGAAGTGCCCGAGTCCATCCCCAGTGCTGTGGCCGCCACCTTGCCCAATGCCGGGATGACGGCGCTGGCGGCGCTGGACAAAATTCAGCTGCAGGCCGGCGAGAGTATTTATATTAATTCCGGCTGTGGGGCGGTGGCTCACTTTGCCATTCAATATGCGCGTCAGCGCGGTGCCAAGGTATTTGTCAGTGCACCTGAGCGTGAGCACGAGCGCATTAAGGCGTTGGGCGCCGATGTAGTCTTTGCCAGCACTGAAGAGCAACTGGCGCGGGATATTAAGCATGAACTCGGGCCCGATGGTTTTGACACCATACTCAATAGTTGTGGTGGTGACACCTTTGTTACCGATTTGGCGCATCTGCGCTTTGGCGGCCGTATTGCCTGCCTAAATGGCTTTGCCGAAATTCCTCAAGAGCTGTTATTTAGCCGCGCGCCCATTATCGCCGCCGTGTCTTTAGGCGGTGCCTGGCTGGCTAATAGCTTGTGTGCGCAGCAAAAATTAAGCTTTATGGGGCAACAGCTATTGCAGGATGTGGGCTCGGGTAAGATTCAGGCACCCGGCCATCGCATTTTGCCTTTTGATACCGAATTGGTAGGCGAAGCGCTGCGTCAACTCTATCAACAAAGTACCGCCGTGCGCCCCGTGGTAGCGGTTAAGCCACGCTGAGGCTCACCGCATGAATAAAATTAGCCCTTATCTGGGCACACTAAAATGAACGTGAGTAGGACAAGGAAATAAAGTCCAGCCCCGGGTTAGGGCTTTCAAAACCGGCATTGGAATAATGCAGGTAGCGCAGTCCAAACTCGGCATTATCCAGTTTGTAGACTACGCCTATTCTGTCTTCAAACTGGTAGTGGGTGCTTACGTCCTTGCCTGCGAACTGGGTGTCATCTAAGAGCGACAACCCTATGCCAAATTCAAACAGCACCGGGTGGCCCCGATATTGGGTGATGGGGTATTGAAATACCGGGGTTAGTGCCACAACAAAGTTGCGATCATAGTCATTGTTGTCGCCATAGCGCCAGAAGTTCACACTGCTTTCAAAAAACACCTCAAAATTATTGAAGCGCTCCGGCAGGTATTCGCTGAGATAATACTGATAACCTAATTTGATCCCTTGTACATCCCCTTCACCCTGAATGTAATGCAGGGTGTAGCCATGTCGTGGCGTTTCCTGTGCTTGGCTGGCAGCTAGGGGAGCCAGGCTTAAGGCCCCGGCCAAGGTGGCTAACATTAGTGATTTCATACGCTTAACCTCACAACAAAAAGGGCGCGTACTATTCATTGTGAGGGGCTAGGGATCAATGGAGGAAAATGCACAGTGGTGGTGCGAACTTGGCACCAATAATCTAACTATATGAATACTAAGAATAAATTTATATGTGCATATATGGAATCAATAATGTGCGTATTTGTTGCTTATATTTCAAAATACGATCCGCTACCATGGCTGCCAATTCGATGTGAGGAGAGTAGCCAATGCGCGCACCTAAGCTGTTTTTACTGTTTATTACCACCGCCATGCTGAGCTTGTCGGCCGCCAAGGCGCAGGCAGCCAATGCTGAAGAGCCTTATACTATGCTTAAGCAGGTCGGCGAACAGCTATTTGTAGATATCGGCAATATAGAGGCCGATGAACAACAGAAAAAGGCCGAGCTACGCACCCTGGTTAAGACGCAGTTGATCCCCCATATCGACACCAAATTCGTGTCCTTTAAACTCCTTGGTAAGCATGTACGCGAAATCAATAAGCAGCAGGCAGTCGCCTTTATTGATGCCGTTGAGTCGTATTTGGCTCATACCTATGCCAATGCTTTGATGAGCTACAAGGGCCAGGAAGTACACTTTATTAAGCCTAATGCGGCGCCAAGCAATGGTTATACGGCGGTGAAAACCGAGATAGTTGAGGCGGGCAAACCGACCATAGATATCGTCTTTAAACTGCGCCAAGACAAGGCCGGAAGCTGGCGCGTCTATGACCTGGTCGCCGAGGGTATTTCACTACTCGATGCCAAGCAAAAAGAAATTATTGCCCGTATCTCTGAGGTGGGTATCGACCAGGTGAATCAAGAGTTGTTAGCCAAGGGCTAATGTTGAGTTCTGTTCCTGCAGTGTTTTGGGGTGAACTTGTAGCCTTAACCCATGAGGCTCCCTCCCTAGGAGTTCCCCCTTTTTTTTCTGCTGGAATACGGTGAGTACAATTTGCTAGTACGTTGTTGTTATTGTTGTGACAACATTTTCAGGTGAACTTATGGCCTTTTCCCTGTGGCCTCCTATCAATAAGTTCACCTTTTTTTTTTGCTACCAATTCTGTTAAGTATGTGAGCAGATATAGCGCTGGATAGATGATGTGATAACAAGGCGGAATTTTTCTTATGTAGTCTTCTCCATAGAAAAATTCCAACGCCGTGAGCATGATATCTAGCCCGCTAGAATGATTAGCTATTTAAGTGAATTGGTACTAGAGACTTTTCTTTGGTGGCAACACCACGTTCGCAAAAATAAGCCCGGCTACAAGGGACATAAAGATCAAAAAGGTTTGCTGGCCGATATGGTCGGCATAGACAAAATCCTGCCCTTCAATCAGTGAATTAAGCCCTATATAGGTTTTTGACCCAGGCACCAGAACGATCAAGCCCTGCATGGCAACGATGGAGGCCGGGGCATTGGCGATACGGTTAAAGAGGTTACTAAAAATCCCCACCGCCAGGGCGCCAACAAAGGTACCCAAGGTGTAATCCAAGTAAGCTGCAGAGCCGATACTGGCACCATAGGCGATAAAGCCGGAGGCCAGCGACCACAGTGCATGTTTGGCTTTGGTTCTAAAAATAACCACTAGCGCCGAACAAAGCAGGAGGATAGCGAGCCAGGCAGTCCATTTGGGTAAGGGCTCAGGCGTTACAAATTCTGCCTGCCCAAAGAGTGCAAAGCCGATGCCGATGCCGATAAAGGCACCGAAATAAAGCTTAAACAGCAGCATAAAGGAGTCCATTACTCGCGCCGTACCAGACACCAGATGCCGCGCCGCCAGTTCGGCCAGACCCAGCGCCAAGGCGAGGCCGGGGATAAAGACGATAATACTGGAGAGCACTACTAAACGTATATTGATCTGCGCGTCTAAATACACGCTAACGGCACAGGCTAAAATGGCAGAAACCACGGCCACCAAGGGTTCAAGCATGTGTCCTACACGGCGCGAATAGCTTGACCAGAGCACGAATAAATACACCACCAGGGTGAGCAGGCTGGAATAAAAAACATCGGTCCAGCTGGTGCCCATCAGCATGGCAAAGGCGCCACCAGACATGGCAAAGGCACCGGCAGTTACCAAACGGTTGTAGGGGGCGGGCATCACGGCGATTTCATCGAGGCGCTTATCCGCCTCGTTAATGGTTAATTCGCCCTGGATAAGGGAATTTACCACTTCGTCGGTGTTGGCTAGCGAGCCGAGATCATGATCGCCCGGATCAACGCGGGCGACATGGGTGTACTCGTTCTCATGACCTTCGGTCCAGATCACAAAGGTCACCGAGGTGGGTGACATAACAAAGGAAGATTTCAGCTCCAAATAGGTCGCGACCTCCATCAGGTGCGCCTCGAGTCGATAGGCCGGAGTGCCGTATTTATGCAGCATTTTACCGAGCTTAACGATAAATTTACGTTTTTCTTTAAAGAGAGCGTCTTCCACGCGGGGTCCTCGGTTGTTGTTCAAAATGCACAGAGCGTGCGCATTTTATTAATCTAAGGTTACCTGTCTACTGATTTCTATCAAGATTTTATTGAATTTTTTGCCTCAATCCACTGTGCCATGTATTGGGTACTGCGCATGGTGTGGTGTTTGAGCATTTGCCCGGTGAAGTTATCTCGGCGGTGCAGTGCCAGGTTTTGTTGCATGTCATTGATGCGCGCCAATAAGGCGGACGCCAGGGTGTTGCTGTCGTAAATCTGGTTCAGTATTGCTCGGCCATGCTCCTGAGCGGTAGTAAACTCGGCCTCATTTTCATGCAATCGCACCGCGGCATCGGCAAACGCTTGCGGGTCGTTGTGCAGCGCACCATTCCAAGGTAAATCCAAATGCATGCCCTCGGCGCCAATAGAGGTGGTTACCGACGGCGTTGCGGTGATCATGGCTTCCAGCAGCTTGCCCTTAATACCGGCACCAAAACGCAGCGGTGCCAAACACACCCGCGCCGCGCTCATAACCTTAAGGGCATCATCGGCCCAGCCCTTGATCAAAAAGCCGGTCTTGGGGTTATGCAAGGCGGTGGCTTTTGGCGGCGGGTAGGAGCCGTAAATATGCAGTTCCGCCTTGGGCAGTTGCTTGCGGATAAGCGGCCAGATCTGTTGTAAATAGAGCACCGCATCCCAGTTGGGCGCATGTCTGAAGTTGCCTATGGTCATAAAATGTTGACGTTCGGCAAAGCTCGGGGTGTGCGTGGGCAGGGCGCTTAAGTCGACCATAAAGGGCAGGTGATGTAAGAGCTGAGAGTCGACTTTAAATACCTGGTTGAGCAGCTGCATCTCGTAGCTGGAGATGATCAGGCTGAGATCGCTGCGCAAAATAGCGGCGATTTCACGCTTGGCCAAATCCGTGTGCAGGTCGGCGGTATCGAATTCCTTATCCGCTTTATGGGCTTCATGGCGGGCGCCACGTAAACATTGTAGATCCTCGGTATCGAGGATTTTTAATGCGTTGGGCGCATATTTATCGACCCGCCAGCCGAATTGTTCTTCCATCATAAAACGGTCGAACATCACAATATCCGGCTTTAGTTCGCCAAGATAAGCATCGAAACTGCTGCAATTGAGGGCAATATCCGCGCTGCTGATGCCATATTGCGCCAGGTCTTCCATATGCTCGGTGCGCTGTGCCGGTGAGGCAAATTCTACCTGCCATCCTTGTGCGCGAAACAGTTTTAATAGCGACATCATATGGCTGCCGGCCGCCGAGGAATTTGGCTCTGGCCACACATAGCCAATCACTAATACTTGGGTCATAAACAAGACGCTCGTTTGATAAGGGTTACATCGATAAGGGTGCGACGGGGTACGCTTTGGCCATTGAGTAAGGCGGTTAAGATGCTCAAGCTGTGCTCGGCAAGGTCGGTACTGCGATAGGCCACAGAGCTAAGCGGGCAAGGCAAGATGGCGGAGTCCGGCAGGTCGCCAACGCCCACAAGCTTCACCTTATTGCCAGCACTTAGGCCAAGACTTGGCAGGGAATCGAGCACACCATAAGCGATTGGATCGCTGGCGCATAATATGCCCAGGGGCGATGCCAGCTCCGTAGAGAACGCCTCATCGAGTGCGTCTGCCAGCGCCGAGTTACTTAGGGCCTGCTGGCCAGCTAGGCGGGTATTGTCACAGGCAATCAATTGGCGCGTCAGAGGCTCTTGATGCAAATGCAGCGCCTGCTCAAATCCTTCCACCAGCTGGCTGTAATCGCTGATTGAAGGAGCGCCCAGTAGGGTCAGGGATTTACAGCCCTCGGCTATTAATGCCTGAGTCGCCAAAAAAGCACCGCGCTGGGTATCGGCAAGTACACAAGGAGCTTCGCTAAAAGGCACTTCACGGAGCACATTAATGATCTGCATGCCGCTTTCGCTAAGCGCATTTTGCCAGGTGACATCCGTGCCTGTGGCCGGACACAAGATCACTGCGGTAACATTAGACTCCCGCAGGCGTTCCATCAGTTGTTGTTGGGTCTCAAGCTCATCATTGCTGCACAGCAACATGGGCACAAAACCCAGCTCAAGTACCCCTTGCTGCAAAGTGATTGCCAGCTCATTGAATCTGGGATCAGTCAAGGTCGGCAGCATAATGGCCACCAAGGTCGAGCGTTTTGAGCGCAGCGCCGCCGCATCCCGGTTATACACATAGCCCAGCTCAGCCATTGCCTGGCGTACCTTTTCCTTGGTTTTATCGCTGACCTTATCCGGTTGGGTGATCACCAAAGATACGGTGGATTTAGACACTCCGGCCTGGTGGGCAACATCAATGATGGTGATTTTAGGATGAGGTGCTGTGCTGGTCATGTTGCTATCGGGGGCTGATTAAGCGTTATATGGTAGCAGATTCTGCGCCAAACTAACCAGTTAATCGCAATGAGTTGTTTAGTTTATATCCCCAGGTAGACTGTACCCAAGAGTCTGTTTATTTAGATAAATAGGCCCAAGAGGATAATAATCACAACAAAAGGGTTTTCTATGAAACAACACCTCATCGCCTCCGTGCTCCTCGGAGCAGTGGGCTTGATTTCGGCGCCCACCGCGCTTGCTCAGCAAGAAGCGTTGGTCGCTGCACAAAATGACGGTGGCTATCAAGTGCCATCGAAAGAGCTGGCGCAGGTCGTCGATGCCAAGTTGGCACCGCGTTCCATGTTATCACCGGACGGCCAATGGCTGGCGTTACTTGAACGCCGCCGCGTTGAGAGCTTACAGGAGCTGGCCAAGCCAGAGCTGAAACTGGCCGGTATAAAGCTCAATCCAGATAATTTTTCTCGCTCGCGAGTGCGCAACAAGTACACGGCGCTGACGTTTAAATCCCTCAAGGGGGATATTACCCTGGACGTAAGTGGTCTGGATGAGGGCATTATGCGCTCGCCGCAGTGGTCGAGCGACAGCCGTTATCTGAGCTTTGTCTATGAAACGCCAGCATCGGCCACCTTGTGGGTGTACGACATCAGTACGCGTACCCTGAAACAGTTGACCGAGCATGCACTTAACTCAGTGGTTACCGCCACCCCGTATCAATGGATGCCCGATGCCAGCGGCTTAATCATTAACCAGGCGGTTAATCTGGGTAAAGCGCAGCCACAAGACGATGCCAGTACGGTTGTGCCGGTGATCCAACAAACTACGGGTGAAAAGGCGCCGGCCCGTACCTATCAGAATCTATTGACCAGTCCCTATGACGAAGCGCTGTTTTCCTTCTATGGTCAGGGCCAGTTGATGCGTGTAAGTTTGGATGGTCAGGCCAAGGCCATAGGTAAGGCTCAGCTATTTAGTAATTTCAGTATCTCACCCGATAGCAACAATATTCTTGTTGCCACCTTGGATCAGCCCTTCTCTTATCAGGTGCCCTATTCCCGCTTTGCCACTACCTGGTCTGTGTGGGGAATGAGCGGCTATGAGCTAAAAGAATTGGTTAAACAGCCGTTGGCCGACAATATTCCTCAGGGTTTTGACAGTGTGCGTACCGGTCCTCGCGATTTTGACTGGCGCAGCGACAAGGGCGCGACCTTAATCTGGGCCGAAGCCCAAGATGGCGGTGACATGAAAAAAGACGTGCCGCATCATGATCATATTTACACTCTAAGTGCGCCGTTTAAGCGCAAGCCTAAGCTGTTTGCTAAAACCGAGCGCCGCTTTTCCGGGGTAACCTGGGGCAATGAGAACCTGGCTATGCTGTCCGAGTGGCGCTTTAGCGACCGTCAGGTGCGTAGCTGGATTATCGCGCCAAACGATGCAAGTGCTTCGCCCGTGCTCTTCTCCGAGCGCAGCTATAACGATGCCTATAAAAACCCGGGCGATCCCATATACACCCACAATGATTTGGGCGTGCGCGTAATGCAGGTCGTGGGCGACCGCTATATTTACCTGCGCGGCGATGGTGCCTCACAGCAGGGTAATATCCCGTTTTTAGACAGGTACGATGTTAAAACCAACAGCACCGAGCGCCTGTGGCGCAGCGAAGCGCCTTACTATGAGCGCGTTATTGACCTGTTAGACGAAGAGGGTGAGCGTTTTATTACCGTGCGCGAGTCTAAAACCGAACAACCCAATTTGTTCGTGCGTGACTTGGATGACGACACCCTGACGCAACTGACTCAGTTCCCTCATCCGTATCCGGCCTTTAAAGGCATTCAAAAAGAGCTGGTACGCTATAAGCGCGACGATGGTGTTGAGCTGTCCGGCACCCTGTATTTGCCGGCCGGTTATGAGCCGTCACAAGGCCCAATCCCTGTGCTGATGTGGGCCTACCCACTGGAGTACAAGGATAAAAATGTGGCCTCGCAGGTGCGTGAATCGCCTTATGAATTTACCTACATAGGTTATTGGGGCCCTATGCCTTATTTGGCCAAGGGGATAGCCGTATTCGACGACCCGAAAATGCCCATAGTTGGGGTAGATGGCAAGGAGCCGAACGACACCTTCCGCAAGCAGCTGGTCGCCAGCGCCCAGGCGGCGGTGGATGTCTTGGTTGAAAAAGGCGTGGCGGATAAGGACAAGATAGCCATTGCCGGGCACTCCTATGGCGCTTTTATGGTGGCCAACCTGCTGGCCCACAGCGACCTGTTTAAAGCCGGCATTGCCCGCAGCGGCGCCTACAACCGCACCTTAACGCCATTTGGTTTCCAGGGCGAAGAGCGTAACTTCTGGGAAGGCCAGGCGGTGTACGCCAATATGTCACCGTTTTTCCATGCGGAAAAGATTAACGAACCCATGCTGATGATCCACGGCAAGGAAGACCCTAACAGCGGCACATTCCCGATGCAAAGTGAACGCATGTATGCGGCAATGAAAGGCCTGGGTAAAGACGCTCGTCTGGTGATGCTGCCCTACGAAGCACACGGCTATCGCGCCCGCAAGAGCTTGCTGCATGTTTTATGGGAGCAAGAGCAGTGGCTGGATAAGTATCTGCTCAGCGACGATAACGCCGAGTAAACTGCGTTAAAAATTAAAGCCCACGCTTAGGCGTGGGTTTTTTATGGGGGAGGCTAAGCCTTTTGCTCGCTGTAGATATTGGGTTGCCAAATTTGCATTAGTATTTCCGGGTTCTCTATCCCTTTGAAACCATATTGAGCATATAAACCATGGGCATCTCTTGTGGCCAACACCATACGCCTTAACCCCTGTAGATCCGGGTGAGAAACAATCGACTCTACAAGCCATTTGCTCAGCCCCTTGCCGCGATGCGCTTCGACTACAAATACATCGGCCAGGTAAGCAAATGTCGCTCTGTCCGTGATTAAACGGGCGAAGCCCACTTGTTGGCCGCCATTTTCAAACACGCCAAAGCAAAAAGAATTATCAATTGCCTTGCGCAAGGTTGCTCTTGGAATGCCCATGGCCCAATAACTTTGAGAAATGAATTGATAAATAACCTCGAAATCCAGGTCTTCATGGTTTGTACTGATTCGATACCCTTTCACTGAACCTTCCTCGCTTGTTACTCGCCATTTTCCTTGGCTGTAGATTGCCTGAAGCCATCAAGTGGCATGGTGATAGCAAAGCATGCGCTTCCTTCACTGTGCGACTCATATTCCAGCGTTCCGCAAAAATATTGACTAATAATTTCATGTGCTAAACACAAGCCCAGTTCCGTAACCGTTGCATCGCGGTTACCGACAACAAGGGTATCGAACAGGTTGCCTTTTATAGCGTCAGGAATACCACAGCCGTTGTCGCAAACCCTTATGGTTAGCTCTTGATTAGCTAAACTGGCTTGAATGTGTAATTTATATTGGGTGGATGGATGCTCAAAGGCATGATTGAAAGAATTTTCTATCAAGATAGCCAGAGGCAGATGCAGTAAAAATCGAGGTGCTTCAATTTGAATGTGTTCATCGACTTCGATGTCTAACTCTACACCCATCCCTTTGTTATCCGCTTCTTCCACACAGGCGCGTATTTCATCTGCAAGCACGAGCATTTGTGCTTTTTCGTCAAATCCATACTGAGTAATCACTTTTAGCTTATTCATTATATTGCTGATGCGACTGGCGCTGTTACCGACTAAATTCGCACAATTTTCTATGCTTTCAATTGATTCAAGTAAGGATTTTTTGGCTAATTTATTCTCGTTAACACAGGCTTTGACCTCTTCAAGGGCAAGAAGCTGACTACTTGATGCGGTCACGGCAATGCCAACCGGCGTGTTTATCTCATGCGCTAGCCCTGGAATAAGGCGCATCAAGGTTGCCGACTTCTCGGCGTTAACCAACCTGGCTTGCACCTGCTCAAGATCGGATACTGCGGCACAGAGCGCGTTATTTTTTGATACGAGCTCGTTGGTTTGATTTTTTACTTCAGAATTCAAAAAGGAAATAATGTTTTTGCGTATGCGTGAACGGGCGTTGTAGAAGAAAATGAGGACGCAAAGTAGGGATAAAAAGCAAACCACCGCAGCGAAATAATAAACGTTGAGTTTCATCGTAGAGTAAGCGATAAATTCGCCCAACTTTTGTTCTCGAATAGATAAAAATTCGTTGATGTGTCTCATTATGCGTACCTTACTTTGCAGGTAGGCTTCGCTATATAAGATTGCTAACGCTTCTTGATTTTTACCTTGGCGCACTAAATCAAAGGCTTGGTTTTCTAATAGCACCAAAGATTCACTTTGGTCATAGGCATGCGTCAGGGCTGTTAACTCTTGCTCGGACGCGCCATTTTCTTTGAGTAAGTCGAGCAGTGATTTAGGTTCGTCACTGGGGAAGGGGGGTGACCCATCGGCCACCATAAGCATGTCCCAGTACACCCTGTTGAGGTGTTTAGGCCTGGGGCTCTCGCCGGAGCGAATACTCAGGATTTGTTCAAAAAACTCTTTAAACTTGGGGTTCGTTGTAGCAGCGTAGGCTCTTGCCATCATGGTGAGTTGATCTGAACTCAAGCGCAGTTCTTGAGAGAGTCGTACTAGGTTAAAGTTTTGCTCCAAGCCTTTTTGTTGCTCACTCTTACTGACAAAGGCTAGAACCACAAACACTAATGCGGCTATAAATAAGGTTAAACACAGTCCGATAATGTATTCAAAGTATTTGAAGCTAAGAAATTTATGATATTGCTTTTCATTCATCGACCAACTCAGCTCGTAACTAATATAAAGCTTAACCCTTGATTCTTAGTATAGGTGAAGTTTTTTTGGCCCTGCGTGTTCTTGTTATGGAGGGGTGAGATTTATGCAGGCGAACTGCTGTGTTCCAGCTAATTCTTCAGACCTTGATAGCGGTGAGAAAGCAAACCAAAGTAGGTCTATAAACTCCCGGATTTATATCTACAAGGTAATGAGTTAGTGGTGAAAATGCAGCACCAGAAAAGTGCTGCATAGGTGTTTGGTTTTATATTTAAAGCCCAAACGGGTTATCGATACTGTGTGCCGGCTCGGTAAACCACACCGGGCCATTTTCCGTGGTATAGAAGTGATCTTCCAAACGCACGCCAAACTCGCCCGGGAGCACCAGCATGGGCTCGTTCGAGAAACACATGCCCGGCGCCAGCACCTGCGGGTTGTTTTTAACCAGATAGGGCCATTCGTGAATATCTAAGCCTATGCCATGGCCGGTACGGTGCGGGCAGCCTGGTAGTTGATAATCCGGGCCAAGGTTTTGCTCGGCAAGGTAGCTGCGTGCGGCCAAATCGACGTCACCACAGGTGTTGCCTACCTGCGCTGCGGCAAAGGCTTTAAGCTGGGCATTCTTTTCAATTTCCCAGAACATGCGCTGGCGCTCGGTGACCTCACCAAACACATAGGTGCGGGTGATATCGCTTAAATAACCTTTAAGCTGACAGCCTGTGTCAATCAGCACCATGTCACCTTGTTTTAAGGTTTGTGCGTCCTTTACGCCATGGGGAAAGCTGGTGGCCTGGCCAAACAGTACGATACAGAAATAGTTACCGGCAACGGCGCCTACTTTTTTGTGCGCCGTATTAATAAAGGCTTCCACCTCGCGGGTGCTGATCCCTTCATAAAGAATGGATGCCGCGGCCTTGTGTACTTCCAATGTCATGTCCATAGCACGTTGGATCAGCGCTAGTTCATTGGCTGATTTTTGCATACGGCAATGCTTGGTCACCTCGCCACCATTAATCAGGGTGTAATTGGGCGCGGCTTTTTTGATGCCATCGGCAATAAAAAATTGCGCGCTTTCATCTATGGCCAAAGTAGCTGTGTCGCCATAACCCAGTTGCGTCATCACCTCGCGCACCAGTTCATAGGGATTTTCTTCTTCTTGCCATGCATGAATGGGGGCATCAATCACCTGGTAGTCGCGCAGCGAACCAATTTCAAAAAACGGGGCGATAAAAGCAATATCACCTTGGGCAGGAAGAAGGGCACCCACCAAACGCTCACTCGCGTACCATTTTAAGCCGGTGAAATAGGTCATATTGGTGCCGGCATTAAGGTAGACGGCGTCTATGCTGTTGGCTTGCATATAGGCCTGGGCTTTGGCTATTCGGGTGCGGTACTCCACCTCTTCAATGGGCTTAATATCCGTGGTCATGTCGCTTAGCTGCGCCAGTGCTTGTTCTTGAGTTTGATAGCCAATGCCTTTCATTGCGCCTAGCTCCTTACTTATGAAACCGCGAGATGCAAAATGCATCGAGATTTATCGCAGTGGGTTGTTCGTTAATACTTGCTGCTATCAGCTTGCTCCTTGTTGCCACTTGAGTCAGTCCTCAGTGCTGCGTGTAACCAAGCCGCTGGCACAGCACTTTACTGTATGCAGCGATACACACAACCGGTTTGCGATAAGTGTGTGTGGTCTGCGCTAAATAACTGGCAAAACCTCTGGGAAGGATGTATCGCCTCAACGCGTAGGGCCACATACTCTGCGCCCGCCTGAGCTAATGTATCAAAAAGATGACTGCTCAGCGCTTTTGGTGATACGGCATCGCCTACCTGAGTAATAAAAGGGTATGGTTAATATTGGTGCTCAGCCTAGGCCCAAGGGCCAGCTTTTGCTCATGAAATAAATGCCAATCCAGTGAGGGTATATCCATTGAGATACAAGAAGCAGAACTCAGATTAAATTACCTAAAAAACAAAAAAGCGCTCACTAGGAGCGCTTAAAGTAACGATTATAAAGGAATGAAACGAACCCCTTTAGCCTTGACCACCTTTTAGGTTGCCCTTCGGTACCTGGCAGCCATTGGCCTTGAGATAGTCGACTGCATCCTTGGCCTGTACTAGACCCCAGCCATAAGCATAGTCATAGCCCGACTCACCCAGATCCTGCGCCGAGGCACGAAGCGCCATGCGAATACCATTTGCAGAGCATTCGGGGAAATTACTCCATACCAGAGCAGCGACGCCGGATACATGAGGGGTTGCCATGGATGTGCCGGACATTAGATCGTGATCCGGGAAGTTTGCCGATGAAATTGTGGTCTCTTTACCAAGATTATCCATCAACAACTGACCTTCTTGGTAGGTGACGGCTCCAGCAATCATGTCGGTTGGATTGATCATGGGGATCAATTTACCTGGCATGTTATTGCGCACGATAACACCTACACCACCGTCGGCTTCACATTGGTCCACTTTTTGAAAGAAAGGGATTTGTCCCCGTTCCATTAGGCAAATTTTGCCAGTGACATCGCCACAGCTTTCGGTACCCAGACCACAATCCACCAGTTCGCCGGTGACACTGCCTATACCCGAGTTTTCCATTGAGTAGTGCAGCACGTTTAGGCCATCTTGCACCACATTAAACTTATTAAAGCGAGCACCTCGTCCCTGAGGAACGGTCGAGAAAACATCCACGCCAGGGGCGCTGAGCTCAACCTGACTCGTGCGCTGGGAGAAAGACGCATGACCTTTAGAGCTATCGATAGCGGCTACGGAAACCACACTGTCGTATGAAGCTGGGTAGCTGTGGCTCGGCTGGCCCGAGTTACCTGCGGCGGCAATCATCAGCACATTGTTACGCGCGGTCTTGGCGATGGCACGTTCCTCAAGAGGGCTAGAGAAGGTGCCGCCTAAACTCATAGAAATGATATTGGCGCCCGCTTGCTCACATTCATTGATGGCATGAGCCAGATCCGAGGCATAAGCCCAGGCACCATTGCCTGCAAATACGCGGACGATATGCATATCAAGGGAGTGATCCGAGACCAAGCCCACGGTGCCGATGTCGTTGTTCACGGCCGCTATGGTGCCGGCAACATGGGTGCCGTGACCAAATGGGTCTTCATACCATACGCCAGCGCCTCCGTCTTCGGCACCTGTTACAGCCGCGCTAGGCAGATCTGGATGGCTTAAGCCATAACCGCTGTCAATTACGCACACCTTCTGGCCGCCTTGGTAGCTTACTTGATCACCTTGCACCATGGGCAGGCCATAGGGAATAAATTGGGTGCTGCCCTCAGACATCAGCTTTCGCGGCATGTCCGGATAGAATGCCTGAATGCCCTTTAATGCTGAAACATTGCCAAGCTGGCTTTTATCTAGGGTGATCGCCAGACTATCCAAATCTGATAATTCGCGATTTATTTGAATGCCTTGCGCAACAAGCTGTGATTTAACGCTATCAAAGTCGTTGGCGTTGACCTCTAGGACCATGCGCAGTGGCTCGGCGGCCGTTGCGGGTAGACTCAGTAGGGTGGCGATACTCGCCGCAAGTAGGGTTTTATTTTTTAGTACTTTCATTTTTGGCTCCTTGCGTTTAGGCGTCGTCATCGCTTGATGGACAATCTTGTACTTGAACGTTACCGCTCATGGTTCCGGCATTGTGATAACCCTCATACGGGCCAGACTCGAGTAACATCACATTTAAGATGCCATTGGCACCAAAGCCCGAGTTGATCCCCTCGCCGATATCCATCATGCAGGCAAAGCCTGTTCCTTCGCCGGGCGCACCTGGGTTGGTAGAGTCATAATTAAACTCAACCTGGAACATGCCCTCGGTACAGATATCTTGTTTGCAATGTTGAGTTTCATCCTCAAGACCATCTGGGTCGACAGGGTCAACACTGCATAAGCCGGCGCCAGAGACACTGGCTCTAAATGCTACGCCGCCGACTTGTTGCCAATCGATGGCGGTTTTATCCTGGTAATTTACGCGGCCGTTAATGTCGCCATCACAGCGTGCCGCATGAGCGGTAAAGACCGCCTTGCCGTCACCGCCTTGCGAGTGCAAGGTGCCGCCGACCGCCACACGGCCATCGAGCTTGGCGCAACCGCTTAACGTGGTCATTGCCCCAAGTATGAGTAATCCTAGATATGTTGATTTCATTGGACCTTCCCCAAAAATTTAAGATTTTTGTTTTTATATGTGATGCCGCTTGTTGTGCAAAAGGCCATTCAGGCGCTTTACCGACAAGCAGCGATTTACTGCCTACAAAAATTAGTAGAGCATTCGCCATCTGATTACAACGCCCGCTCTTTGCGCAAAGTATTGGAAATGGGGCGGGAGAAAGCGCGGTGGAATTAAAAAATCAGTGTTAACAGGGTGTTAAATTGGCATCGAAACACATGTGCTAAATGGTGTTAATTTGTACTGTTCTGTATCAGGCGTTGGCATTTAATACTTTTTACTGTTGTTAGAATATAAACTCTATTATTTTATTAGTATCAGTCACTTAACATTTGAGCCAGGTTGCATATCCGCTGCGATAACGAAGAGGTTGTGTGTCGTTTTAGGAAATGACATCATTCAAGCCTTTGGATATTGTCTGCAATTCAAAATAGGAACACTCTTGTATATCGCAGACGTTATAGAAAACTAAAGGCGTGAGCCATCACCTTTACCTGCCGCAGCGAAATTAAAAAGAAGCTATGATGCTTTGTTTAAATTGGGTTTGCTGAGATATTGATAGCGTAAAGGCGCGCTTGGTGCTGTCAGCGCCTTAATTCAGACAGGCATTAGCCGTAACAGCCGTTTTGCTTCATTTTTAGGGTCTTCTTACAAGGGGTTATATTTAACTATGAGTCAGGTTTTTTTAACGCGTTTGGCACGACTACAACATCTTATGCTCTCGCAGGGCGATGAACTGCTAATCGTACAGGGACTTGAGAATATCGCTTACCTTAGTGGCTTTTCCGGCAATGCCGCGACCCTGTTGGTGATGCCGCAAAAGGTGATGATGATCACCGACTATCGCTATTACCAGCGCGCCCTGAGTGAAACCCAGAATATCGAGGTGGTGCAGCGGGACCGTGATAATGAAAGCTTGGGCGCCTGTATTGCGCGACTAAGCGGCAAAAATCTGCGCATTGGCTTTGAAGCGGCGCACTTTAGCGTGGCGCAGTGGCAGGGCATAGCTAGTGAATTGAACGCCGCCGCGCTCACACCAAGAACCGATATGGTTGAGTCCTTGCGGCGGATAAAAGACGAGGATGAAATTGATTGCATACGTCAGGCTGCGGGCATCGCCGACAGTGCTTTGGCACATACGTTAACGCAAATTAAAACTGGTATCACAGAGCGTGAGCTGGCCATTGAGCTGGATTATCAGATGCAATTGCGCGGCTCTAACGGCACCTCATTCAACACCATCATGCTGTTTGGTGAGCGCAGCGCCTTGCCTCATGGTAATCCCGGGGAGAAGCAGCTGGCTGAGGGCGACTTTATTCTCATCGACTTTGGCGCCGTGGTGAAGGGCTACCGCTCGGATATGACCCGCAGCTATGTATGGGGGCAGCCTAGCGCAGAGCAGCAGGCGATTTTCGATACGGTACAAAACGCCCAGCGCACTGCCCTTGATGCGGTGCGTCCGGGAATAAGCGCCCATGAGCTTAGTGCCAAAGCCCATGAGGTGCTGCAAGCCAGTCCGTTTGGCCAATATGCCGGGGAAGGGCTAGGCCATGGCCTAGGTTTATTCTTGCACGAAATTCCATTTTTGAAGCCCGGCGAGCATTACCGTTTGCAAGCCGGTAATGTGATCACCATAGAGCCGGGCATTTATATCCCGGGCCTTGGTGGCGTGCGTCTAGAAGAAGACATAGTAGTGACGGCAAATGGTTATGATTGCCTGACCCAGGCGCCGCAGCAGTTTATTTTAGGGGGCTGAAAAAACGCTGTTGGCGCTAAGCTGAGATAATAGAGTGACGGTTAGGGTAATGAACTTTTTTGTTTTTCTAAACTTACTGACAAGGAGGCTGGATACCCTCACTCTTTTACTAATCCAAGATAGTTGCATTGGCAGTATATGCACGCCTGGAAGTTGCGATGAAATCAATTATATATCTGATCATATTTTTAGTCGGTTATGTCTGTATCAGTTATTTTAGTGGGGAGCTGGTATTCTACCCTGGTGCGCTACCGGCTGTTTTCTTTTTATATGGAAGTGTCGGCGCAATTCTATTTCGGTGGCTATCGGCCAGGAAATTACGCATCAAGGAAGTGATCTTTATTCCCTTAATTTCAATTGGTTTAATGTTGAAGGCTTTCGATAGAGATGAAAACTTAATCGTAGGTTTGGGCTTGAGTTTTATGCTTTGCTTTGTGTTAGGAGTGGCGCTGGCTAATTGGTATTTAGCTCGCCAGCAGAAGTAAGTTGCAAGTTGGATATCATCAGAACAGAACTCTTGAGCAGTGAGTTTATGCAAAGGCTTTAACTTTTAATCAATATTAGTACCTATCCAAAAAAGCTCTCTATTCTTAGCTTATTTATGCCTTGCTCGTTGATTTGTCGGGTACAATTATTTAAATTGCACCATACAAATGATTAACAATTAACGGCATTATGATTAAAAAAACAAAAACAACGCTTTTCGCACCTGGGATCTTGAGTTTGGCGTTAGTGGGGTGCGGCGGCGGTGGCTCAAGTGATCCTGAACCTCAACCCGTTGTACAGTCTTATACGGTTAGCATTAATATCAATGGCAACGGTTCGGTTACCACGGATGACAGCAGCTATTCTAACGAACAGGTGGCCGTATTTACCGTGACCCCAGATGAAGGTTATTTGCTGGAAAGCTTCACCGGGTGTGGTGTTGAACTTAGCATTGAACAAAAGAACAGCACTGACAGCGTCTTAGCCTATTCACAGGCCATGACTTCTAACTGTGAAGTAACAGTCACATTTGCCCAGCGCATTGAACTAAGTACAGCTATAGCCGATGAAACCTTACTGGCTTGCGCGCAAGGCAAGAACGACGACAATGTTGAAGGTAATCACTATGCCGATGAGGTCTATATTCTTAATTGCATGGATCAAGCGGTGAGCTCAACGCAAGGGCTTGAGTATCTAGTGAATTTGGAAACTCTTAATCTAACCCGTTCAGGGGTGAGTAGTTTAAATATCTCGGCAAATGCCAGATTAGGTAATCTGTTAGTTGATCAAAACAAACTCACCGAGTTGGACACGACCAATAATCCATATTTAACCTGGATAGACGCCGATTATAATGAGTTGACTCACCTTGATATCAGTCATAACCCCATACTAGAAAACCTCAGTGTGTATGGGAATAACCTGACGACGATCGATGTCAGCCAAAATACCCAGTTAAGCTACTTAAGTGTTGGCGCCAATGCCATTGCTGCGATTGACGTATCGCAGAACGAATCCCTTACTTCACTGAATGTCGGTGCCATGCTGCTCACTGATCTTATCCTTGCTCATAACCCAAACCTGAAAACGCTGTATGCTGAAGGCAATCAATTGGGCAGCCTAGACTTTTCAAACAATCCGCTGCTTGAAACCGTTTCTTTGAGTGGCAATGTGCAACTGATGCAAATCGATGTATCCGTATTACCTCAGCTAACCAGTCTTTTTATTGATATGAACGAGACGCGCCCCGGTGTTATGTCGGAGTTGGATTTAAGTCAAAACAAAAACTTAGAGCGCCTGTGGTTGGGTTATCAATTGTTTACTCAGATAGACCTGGCTGCAAACCAGAAGCTTTACGATCTTAATATCGAGAACAATAAATTGACTAGTATCGATGTGACCAATAACCCAGCACTTACCTCGTTGACCCTCAACGATAACCAACTGACCAGCATTGATCTGGCCAATAACCCAGAGCTTGATACCCTGTATCTAAACAATAACCCCTTGTCATCATTGGACTTAACGGCAAATACTAAGCTGACGTATGTGTATTACGATGGCGATGTTCAATGCGTGGGTGCAGCCTGTAACTAAGCGTTAGTCTTAGCTTCTAGGTTAAAAGTTATACCAACAAGGCGGGGTTATTTTACCCCGCCTTTTGCATGCGTCGGTCAAAAATAGCCTCGTCGTTTTGCTGGTACACAGTGATTAGCTGGCGCAGGGCACCTTGCATCATCTTCAGTGGCACCAGGGTAAAATAGACCGAGGCGATAATCACCATTACAGGATCGGCGAACACGGCGTATTCTACCAGTCCCGCATAGCTCATCGCGGAGGCGACAATAAATCCCGCCATCACCGCGCCACTGATCACCGAGTCCATCAACCATTGTTTCGACTCCGCCTCAATCAGTGCCGACTTAGATTGGTTGCCACGTTTGGCAAGCAGCCAATAGGTGCCCAGGCAGCCGACAAGGTTGATCACGGCGAATACTAATGCCAGTCCGGTATCTACCTCGCGGCCTCCCGCTAAAATGGCCAAAACCGCCGAGACAAAAGAGGCGCCGCACATCAGGGTAATGGCAAAGCCCTTAAAGGCGATCACCGCCGGCTCAATCAAGTTGATATTCACATTATGCTGACCTGCCTTGGGGGAGCGGATATACCAGGCGGCAGCCAGAGAAATAATGGTCAGAAACAGGCTAACCAGCGAGTAGGCGCCATCGAAGAGGATCACCAGTGAGCCCATCCAGACTCCCAGGCCTATGCCCATAAGGGCAAACACTAAGGCCGACGCGGTAGAGAAGGTTAATAATTTTTTCTCTAAAGAAATACTGCACGACATACCCACCTCTATTTTGGCAATTTTTCGTCAGCTATCGCTGGCGTTTTACTTGTTGGCGTAGATTTTATAGTGGGTTTGGCTATTCCCATAATCGCTGAGCGACGATATTATCGGCGCTGGTTGCCATGGCTTTATTTTGCTCTTTTTGCCTTGGCTGCAAACTAGTTAGATTTCAATGGATTTGTGCGGGTGTAATTGATGAAAATAAGCCAGTTGGAAATGTTTCTCGCCATCAGCGAGTCGGGTTCTATTGCTGAGGCCGCGCGGCGGCTGGGGAAAAGCCGCACCACCTTGAGTTCGTCATTAAGTGCGCTGGAGGATGAGCTTGGCGTTGAACTCTTAGAGCGCAGTGGTAATCAGGTGATGCTTACCAATATCGGCCAGGTGATCAAGAACGATTGTGAGCGTATGGTTATGATAGCCAATGATATTTCCGGGCGCTGTCAGCAACATTTGCAGGGGGTTGAGTCTGTGCTGCGCATCGCTCGGGACGATGCCTTACCCGAGTCTTATTGGCGCCAGCTTATTCATGATATGAGTGTGCAATTTCCCGGCACCAGCGTGTCTGTGTATATGGCGCCGCCGCCGGAGCTTAACGATATGGTGGAGCAGAATATGGTTGATATCGCCTATTGCTTATTACCTCATAGCAACCGCTTGCCGAACACCCACCATGTTAAGTTGGGGGAAATTCGCATGATGACGGTGGCCAAAAGCGATCACCCCCTGTGTAAGCTCTCTCAGGTTGTTCGCTCTGACTTGGCTCGCTATACCGAATTTGCCTTGGCGACCATAGACGATGAGGGGTTACGCGCCGTGTCACCAGCCTCAAGTAATTATATTGCCCTGCCGTTTTATGAGCATCTGCGCAATGCGGTGCTCGATGGCACGGGCTTTTCCAATGTGCCCTCGGTGCTGATCAACCCCTATCTGCGCGATGGCAGTGTGAAGGTGCTCAACTATGATCAAGCGATGCAGCGCCAGGCCTATGGCATGATCCAAAATCGCTATAGTCAGCTTGGTGGGCTCACCCAGTGGCTGGCCGAGCAGCTGGAGGACTATTTAAGTGAGGGCTAGGCTAGCTAAGCATGCGGCAGCAGCGAATGCAGCAGGTTTTCCATCTCCTGTTGTGTTATAAAGCAGGGTACAGGGTAATCCGGGTGCGCTTCCGCCAGTGCTTGCTTGGCAATTAGTGGGATATCCTCGGCTTTTAAATCGGCAATGAAGGGTGGAATACCCAACTCATCCAGCAGCGCATAAATTCTATCGCGCAACTGGGCGGCACTGCTTTGCTCGCCTAGAGTATGCTTTGCTAATTGCTCCAGACTGGCATCGACTCTATCGCCATAAAAATCCAAAATGGGTCTAAGCACCAGAGCATTGGCTAGGCCATGACCTAGGCCGTAAAAAGCCCCTAGCTGATGGGCGATGGCATGCACATAGCCGACCGAGGTACGGGTAAAGGCTTGACCGGCAAACATGGCGGCCCAGAGCATGTCGGTGCGGGCGCCCAGGTCGTGAGGCTGGTTGTAAGCCTTGGGCAGCGCGCCGAGAATAAGCGCCACGGCTTTTTCACTTTTACCACGCGTATAGGCGCTGGCATTGATGCCAATATAGGCTTCAAGAGCATGGGTAAGCGCATCTATGCCTGTGCTGGCCGTTAGCCCCGGCGGTAAGCCTGCGGTGAGCTCGGGCAAAAACAACACGCCCTTGGGCACCAGGCAAAGGTCATTGATGGAAAACTTAAGCTTGCGTTCGGTATCGCTGACCACGGCGGCTACCGTCACCTCGGAGCCGGTGCCCGCGGTGGTGGGGACAACATACACAGGGGGCAAGGTGCGCAACACCTTAAACAGCCCATGCATTTGTCGTAACGACTTTTTGGGGCGAGCAATACGTGCGGCGATAAGCTTGGCGCAATCCATGGCCGAGCCGCCCCCAATGGCCAACAGGGTGTCGCATTGGTTTGCCTGGTAGCAGCGCACGCCTTGCTCTATCTGTTCGATACTGGGGTTGGCGCCAAGGTCGCTAAAAATAGTCACCTCAATGTTATTGGCAATTAGTTGCTCCTGCAAAGAGGCATGTAAATTAAGGGCGATAACACCCGGGTCGCTTATCAGCAGGATGCGTTTACACTTTTGCGCAGACAAGTGAGCCAGCCATTGCTCAATGGCCTTATCGCCATGAAACACATGGGGCTCGGGAATGGGCAAGAGCATGGCCGCCAGGCGTAAACCCAGGTGATAGGTCCGATAGAAAAGGTGTTTAACAGCCATGTTTCCTCTGTTCTAACTTGTTGAATAAAAGCCTGTTCTTAATAAAAGCAAATTTAGGTACTAAACACCAGAGCAGAAGCCAGGAGGTCACTTAGGGTGGCAGGTCTGCGCCGAAATGAGTTAGAGCCTAACCAGATAGCGTTGCACGCATTTATCGCCGACCTCTATTTCTGAGTCGAGCCGGCCGCCGCAGGCGATGATGGTTTGGCCAGATACCTGATTATCCTTGTAGCAATGGATATGCACCTCATTGACCTGGCGCTGCTGCAAAAACGCAATGGACTTGGCCATCAGCACCTTGCCCAAACCAAGCCCGCGTTGACTGGGGCGAATGCTTAAGCCAATATGGCCACCGCAATGAGCAATGGCTTCATTGAGGGTATGGCGAATATTGGTGACCCCGATGATTTCACCCTTATCGACCAACCACAGGGTTGAGCTGGGCACAAAGCCTTCAGGCAGGTTTATGCCTTTGGCAAATTCATCCAGCCGTGCCAGTAGCGCGGGGAAATCTTGATGCTCAAAATCCAGTGGAAAAGGATAGCGCTCTTCATCGCCCAACTCGGCGATATAGTCGCGGTAGCTTTGTGCAAACTCCAGGCTAGGGGTGACTAACTTCATGAATCAACCTAATTTATTGAGAAACATAAGAAACCGAGCATATATCATACCTATTCAATTAAATAGCTAATCATTCTAGCGGGCTAGCTGAGACTCTTCTTGCGGTAAACTAAATTTTGATCAATTATATTGTGCACAATCTAAATGGGGTTTCTTATGTCTATCTACGAATTTTCTGCGACCAATAACAAAGGCGAAGAGGTGGCCTTATCCAGCTTTAAGGGTAAGGTGATGTTGATCGCCAATACCGCGAGCAAGTGCGGTTTTACGCCTCAATACCAGGGCTTAAATGATCTATATAAAGACCTGCAAGCCAAGGGGCTGGTGGTGCTAGGTTTCCCTTGCAACCAGTTTGGCGAGCAAGAGCCGGGCAGCGATAGCGAGATCAGCGAGTTTTGCGAGCTGAACTATGGCGTGTCTTTCCCCATTATGAGCAAGATAGACGTTAATGGCGCGGGTGCTCATCCCTTGTTTGACTACCTCAAGGCTCAGGCCCCGGGCCTGTTGGGCACCAAGAAGATCAAATGGAACTTTACCAAGTTTCTGGTCGACCAAAACGGCAAGGTGTTAAAGCGTTATGCACCACTGACCAAGCCCGAAGCGATCCGCGCCGACATCGAAGCCCTGCTAGCGAGCTAACGATGAGCATGGATCAGGATCTCTATTTGCAAAACCAGCTGTGCTTTAAGCTCTATACCGCTTCACGGCTGGTGATCCGCGGTTACCAGCCGATGCTGAAAGACCTTGGGATCACCTACCCCCAATACCTGGTGTTGCTGGTATTGTGGCAGGCTAACGAGCAGGGGAAATTACCTTTAAGTTTGAAAGCCTTGGGCTCGCGTTTGCATCTCGACTCGGGCACTCTAACGCCTTTATTAAAGCGCATGCAGCAGCTTGGCTTGCTCAGCAGAGTGCGCAGTGAGCAGGACGAGCGGCAATTGCAGATTGCCTTGACGGAGCAGGGCATAGCCCTGGCACCCAAGGCAAAAAAATGGCGGGAAACACTCAGTGAGGGCCTAGAATGCCAACGGCCAGCGCTGACGCAGCTGGCCCAGCAGCTCGATGAGTTTATTGCCCTGCTGGAAAGGAATGACCTGAATCTGTCATTTAACTAAATGAAAAATATGATATGTTTTTAGCCAATTACATTGAATGAGCACTCGCTTATGAACAGCGTCTGGCTATTAATTGGTTTGGCTGTGGCCCTTATCATCATGATTACCTTCGCACGGCGTGGGCTTTGGGCCAGTCGTAAGGGTTATCCCCTGTTGCTTGCCAGCTTCCCCCTTTATTACTGGCTTTTTGCTCTCTGGGCCATGGACTTTCAGGCGTTGCTCTATGAAGCGGCCACCGCCGTGGTCTTTTTTCTGCTCGCCGGGTGGGCCATTAAAAGTCGAACACCTGTCCGTTGGTGGCTGGTGGGGCTCGGGATGTTTTTGCACGCTGGCTATGACTTCTTTCACGATAGTCTCTTTAGTAATGCCGGCACGCCCACCTGGTGGCCAGAATTTTGTGGCATGGTGGATCTTGTCTTGGCCCTGTACTTATGTGCGCTGGCGACCAGTTCTGGATCGCTCAGACTGCCCGGGCAGCGCCTGACCTACAAAGAATAATGACGGCGCGCCACTACAAGGCGGCAAAATAAGCTAAGGTTAATAAGGAAAATTAACCTTAAAGAAAAAGGACTTATGATGAAAAAACTATTCCTAATTTTAAGCCTGATGGTGACCAGTCTAAGTTGGGCCGGGCAAACGCCGAGCGTCGAAGTGGCTAAATCCTGGTTAGGCGGTATAGATGCAGGTCAATATGGGCAAAGCTGGGATGAGGCGGGTGCCCTTTTTCAGGAGCAGGTTACCAAGGAGCAGTGGCGGGATATTATCAAGGCGGTACGCGCGCCCTTGGGTAAGGTTATCAGCCGCACCGAATTGGGCCGTCAAAAATTTACCTCTTTGCCAGGCGCCCCTGAAGGCGAATACCTGGTGCTGCAATTTAACACCGAGTTTGCCAATAAAGCCGGTGCCGTGGAAACCCTGACTTTGAGTAAAACTCAGGAGCATTGGCGCCCGGTGGGTTACTTTATCAAGTAGCCACTGCAGTTCAAAAATAAGCCTATTTAGGCCCAGGCGTAAACAAATCAAGGAGGAAGCATGAAGGCGATACTCAGCATTGATGGTGGTGGTATTCGGGGATTGCTTCCCGCCCTAGTGTTGGCGCAAATCGAAACCCGGCTTGGTCGTCCCATTGCCCAGTGCTTTGATCTGATCGCCGGCACGTCGACCGGGGGAATTCTCGCTTTGGGCCTAAGTAAGGATAACGGTGAGGGGATACCGCAATACAGTGCCCAGGCGCTTGCGGATATGTATGAACAGCACGGTAAGGAAATATTTTCACGCTCTTTGTGGCGAGGTGTTTCCTCGGTCGGTGGACTGCTCGATGAAACCTATAGCCATACTGGCCTAGAGCGCCTGCTTAAGCATTACTTTGACGATGAGCCCCTGGGGGCGTCGCTGACCCGATTACTGCTTACCAGCTATGACATTCATAACCGCAAGCCTTTGTTTTTAAAGAGTTGGCGTCAAGAGCATCGTACCGTACTGATGCGCCATGCGGCGCGGGCTACCTCCGCTGCTCCCACTTATTTTGAACCCGCTCATATCCCAGTTGATGGTGCCAAGCGCGCCCTGGTCGATGGCGGCGTGTTTATAAACTCGCCCTCGGTGTCGGCCTATGCCGAGGCGCAGCGCATTTTCCCCGAAGAAAAGGAGTTTCTGCTTGTCTCTATCGGCACTGGCGAGCTTAATCGTCCCATAGAGCTGCGCGATGCCAAGGATTGGGGCAAGGCAGGTTGGGTGGCTCCTTTGCTTAGTTGTATTTTTGATGGGGTGGCGGATGCCGCCGACTATCAAATGGATAAGCTGCTCGGGGAAAACTACTATCGCTTGCAAACCACTTTGGACATTGCTTCTGATGATATGGACGATGTCACCCGGGGTAACATCGCCAATTTAAAATCCGAGGCCGCCAGGCTACTGAAAACAAGTGCGGCCGAGCTTGATGCGCTCTGTCAGCGTTTAGCCAACAAAACTTAGTGCCTTAGGGTTAAGCCCTTGGGCTAAGCCCTAGGTGTGTGATGCTTCTGCTTCCTTATCGCTCTTGCTCTCTGGCTGCATCGAGCTGCCGATGGAGGCGATGATCACCAGGGCGATGGCCAGCCATTGCAGTGGCGTTAGTAATTCGCTGAGGATCATAAAACCGGCCAGCGCGGCAATGGCGGGCTCCATGCTCATCATCACGCTAAAGCCCTGTGCCGGCATATTGCGCAGCGCCACCATTTCCAGCGTATAAGGCAGGGCGCTGGACATAATCGCCACTAAAAAGCCCAGCGGGATCACTTCCCAGCTCAGTAGCGCCATGCCTTGATGGGCGGCGCCGTAAGGCACCAACACAAAGGCTGCTACCGTCATGCCCAAGGCCACTGTGCGTCCCCCGGAGCTTTGGTTACCTGTGCGTTTTCCAAATAAAATATACCCGGCCCAACAGGCACCGGCGACAAGCGCCAGGGCAACACCCACAGGGTCCAGGCCGGTCTCGGCGTCGATTTCCGGCAATAACAGAATGATACCGGCAATGGCAAAGGCGACCCACAGCAGGTCCCGTTTACGTTTTGAGCTCAGCAGGGCCACCGCCAGTGGCCCAGTGAATTCCAATGCCACGCCTATGCCCAAAGGAATACGTTCGATGGCGTAATAGAAGGCGATGTTCATGCCGCCTAAACACAGGCCGTAAACGATAATGCTACGCCATTGCTGACCCTGGGGCAGGGCTTTCCAAGGTCGAAAGACAAGACACAAAACCAGGGCCGAAAACCCTAGGCGCAGCGCCGTGGTGCCCTCGGGACCGATCAAGGGAAACAGTTGCTTAGCGATGGAAGCGCCGGACTGTATGGTAACCATGGCCAGTAAAACACAGCCGATGGCGGTCAGTAGCACACGGTGGTGAGCAAAAAACATGTTGAAAACCCGTGTTTAATGAAGTGGCGCTAGTGTAGCTAAGCACCTTGTTTGGGTAAATACTGCAAAGCGCCACTGGTCGTGTTTTTATTGGTTTTGGTCTTACTCTGGGATGATGCTGGGTCGAACAGGGCCTTAGACTACCCTTGCGGCGGCTGCATTGTTACACTGCGGGATTCGTTATTGGTTTTCGCCGCAGGAGAATTGGGTGTCGCATCAGATAATAAAGTTTGCTGCTTATGGGCTCTTGTTTGTGCTCGGCCTTGGGCTGACCCATACCCTGACGCAGGAGCAGTTACTGGAGCAAAATAAGGAGCGTACCGCCCGTCATGCTTCGGCTTTGAAGGATTATATCCAAAGCGAATTTGGCCGCTATAGCACTATCGTTGCGTTTTTAAGTGAGAGCACCTTAGTGCAACAGGCCCTTAAAAGTGCTCAAGAGGGCAACGTTGCCGACCGCTATCTAAGCGATGTGCAACAGGCCAGCGGCGCCTCCGATATCTACCTACTCAATGCCGAAGGGACAGTGGTAGCCAGCAGTAACTCACATCTGCCGCACAGTTATAAGGGCAATAACTTTGCCTTTCGTCCTTATTTTGACCGGGCCATGGCCGGGGAAACCGTGATTGATTTTGCCCTCGGGCAACGCTCCATGCGCCGCGGTTTTTATTTTTCCAAGGCGGTGGATTTTGTTGGTGGCGGTCGAGGCGTAATTGCGCTTAAGGTCAACGCCAGTAAATTTGAAACCGATAAGGCCCGTTTGGATACGGGGGAAAAAAGCCATTTTGCGCTGCTCGATGCCAATGAGGTGGTGTTGCTCTCCGATAATCCCGACTGGCAATTGCGCGCCAGCAAAGCGCTTAGCGCCGAGAAGCAGCAGCAAGTCGCACAGTCACAGCAGTTTTTAGGGCAAGCCATTAATCCCCTTGATTGGCGCTGGTTGTCGGACCAACCTCAGTTTGACTCCCAGCCCAGTGGCCAGTTGATCACTAAGCAGCGCCGGTATCTGGTCAGTAGCTCGACTCTGGCGGATACCTCCTACCGACTCTTGATGCTCAGTCCCATAGTGCCGTTTAATGAGGTGCATGCGGCGCGCCTTGGACTAGCCATGTTGCTGCTCTTACTCTTGATAGTGTTGATCGAATATCTCTCGGTCAAGGTCGCTGGCTACCGGCAACTTTTGTTTAGCCAACGCTCCCTGGAAGAGCAGGTGCAGGAGCGCACCCAGGAGTTGGAGCAGGCGCAGGACGCGCTTATTCGCGCCACCAAGCTGGCGACCATAGGTCAGTTGAGCGCCAGTGTGAATCATGAAATTAATCAGCCGCTTAGTGCCATGAGTGCTTATGTGGCCGCCTGCAAGCGCCTGTTGATGCGCGCCGAGCCGGATAAGGCGATGGAAAACCTGCAATTGATTGAGCAATTGATCCGCCGCGTGCACGCCATTGCAGCCCAACTTAAATCCTTCAGTCAAAAACGTCCGGTGAAGATGCAACGCATCTCGCTACAACAAAGCGTACAAAACGCCCTCTTGGTGGTCGGCCCCGAGCTTAAAAAACACCATGTCAGCGTGCAGGAGTCCGGACTTGAGGTACCCGTGTGGGTCGACCCTTATCAGTTTGAGCAGGTGTTGGTAAATCTGCTCTCCAATGCCTGTCAGGCCATGGAGCACGCTCAGGATAAATGGCTGCGCCTGGAGGCGAGCAGCAAGGAGGGCAAGGTGTACTTGTCCATTATCGATAATGGCCCTGGCATCGACCAACATGCCTTAAGCACCATTTTCGAACCCTTCTATACCACCAAGTCGGAACATGGTTTAGGCTTGGGGTTGTCAATTTCAAAACAAATTATCGAATCTTTTCAGGGTAATCTCAGCGCTCATAATCACCACGATGGTGGCGCCGAGTTTTTGCTTAGCCTGCACCAACAAGAGCCACAGCTATGAGCCGAGAAAAAACCATTTACGTTATTGATGACGAAGCCAGCATTCGTCATTCGCTGCAACAATTGCTCGAACTCGAAGGCTATCGGGTGCAATGTTTTGACGATGCCGCCAAGGCCTTGCACAGCCTTAATCGCAGTTTCGCCGGGGTGGTGCTTAGCGATATCAGCATGCCGAATATGGATGGCATCAGTTTTTTGCAGCAGGTGCAGCAATTCGACTCCGAGCTGCCGGTGATCTTTCTTACTGGCTATGCCGATGTCAGTATCGCGGTGAAGGCCATGCAATTGGGGGCCTATGATCTCTTTGAAAAGCCGATTACCGAGCAGCTGCTCGATTGCCTGGCGCGCGCCTTGGACAAGCGCACCCTGGTGTTGGAAAACCGCGAATTAAAACGCCAGGTGCAAAAACAATCGGCCCCCGGGGTGAGAATCTTGGGCGAGACCCAGCAAATGCAGCAGATGATGCAGTTACTCGATGCGGTAATAGACACCCCGGCGGATGTCCTTATTGAAGGGGAAACCGGCACCGGCAAGGAGCTGGTCGCCCGTTATCTGCATGAGCAAAGTCAGCGTGCCAAACATCACTTTGTCGCCATTAACTGTGGTGCCATTCCCGAGCAATTGATCGAAAGCGAGTTGTTTGGCGCCGCCAGTGGTGCTTACACCGGCGCCAATCAGGCCCGCGAGGGTAAGTTTACCTATGCCAACGGCGGCACGGTTTTTTTAGATGAAATCGAGGCCATGTCGCCAAGCTTGCAGGTGAAACTGCTACGGGTGCTGGAAGAGCGCCAGGTGACGCCGGTGGGCAGCAATCAGGGCATTGAGCTGGATATTCGCGTGGTGGCCGCCACCAAGGTGGATTTACAAACCCTGGTCGATGCCGGGCAGTTCCGCGCCGATCTCTATTTTCGCTTGAATCTGGTGAAGGTACCGATCCCGGCGCTGCGTCAGCGTAAGGCGGATATTCCGCTTTTGTATCAGCACTTTTTATCCATTGCTGCGACCCGCTTTCATAAGCCTACCCAGCCGCTCAGTGAGGAGTTGCGTGGTCGGTTAATGCAGTATGACTGGCCGGGCAATGTGCGCGAGCTGCGTAATCATGCCGAGCGCACCTTGCTGCTGGGAGAGCAGTTGGCGCAGCAATCCGTTGGCACCCAGGAGCAGGAAGTGTTAAGTCTGGCGCAAAAGGTGGCCTATTACGAGCAGTCACTGATCGAGGATGCCCTAGCGCAAAGTCAAGGCAGTATTAAAGAGGCGATGGCCTTGTTGCAGATACCGCGTAAAACCTTGTACGACAAGATGGCCAAGTATGCACTACAGCGCACCATGTACACCTAAACTGTGTGTGGGTTTGGTGATAAATACGTAATTCTGTGTGCGGAAATCCGCACATTTATCTTGGTCTTTTTCGCTGGTTTATTGGTAAGTCATTGTAAAATAGCGTTTTAAAAAGTTGGTTAGGTTTTTGTATGTGTCTTTGTTAACAACAAGTAGGATACAGCAATGATAAAACAACTTACATTTACCAGCGCCGCCATGCTTATGGCCGGAGCCACCACGGCCCACGCGGCCGACTATGATATCTATGGCAAGGCCGAGGTGCAGATTGCCCACACCGACAAAGGGGTGATGCGCTATACCGAGGAAGGCACCCAGATAGATGCACCTTTTTCGCGCATCGGCGTCAAGGGTCAGCATGCCCTCAACGACACCACCCAATTAGTTTTTAAATACGAGGTACAGGTGAAGGGGTTTGATGGCGACTCAACCAATGATCCATTTTCCGCCCGTAACACCTATGTCGGCGTGCAATCTCAATATGGCACAGTGCTGGTGGGACGCAACGACACCCGCTTTAAATACTCCGAGGGCAAGGTTGATCAGTTTAACGAAACCCAGGGCGATATCGCTCAGGTATTGGCCGGGCAATCTCGGGTTGGCGACAGCATCACCTACAGCACGCCGAAGTTTGGGCTTTGGGCGGCGGCGGTAACCTGGGTTCCTAAAGATGACAGCAACAGCGAAGACAATGGTGTTGCGGCGCTATTAAGCTATGGCGACCGTGCGCTTAAGCGCACCCCTTATTTTGTTGCCTTGAGCTACTCCGATGCTTTGGGTGATTTACAGGCCTCTCGGGTAACGGCCGCCTATCGCTGGCAGCAGCTGCAACTGGGCGCCATCGTCCAGCGCAGTGAAAACCTGGCCGGCGATAAAGAGGGCGATGGCCTGGTACTGAGTGCGCGCTACTGGCTCAGCGACGCCTGGCAGCCCAAGTTGCAATACAGCCGCGATGACAGTGGCCTCCGCCATGAGGGCGATGCCGAGCAGTTTACGGTGGGCGTCGACTACGTGGTCGACAAGCAAACCACCTTTTATCTCCTTGCCAGCCAATTGGAACTCGATACCAGCGATGACACCAGCACCGCTTTGGGTCTAAAGTATATGTTCTAAGGGGAGCGACAAATGACCGAAAACAAACCAAATAAAATCAATCGCCTGGTCTTCTTATGGCTAGGGCCCCTGGTGATGCTGCTGACCTGTTTAATCGACCCGCCGAGCGGCATGTCGGTAGCGGCTTGGCGCACCGCCGGTTTAACCGTGTGGCTGGCTTCTTGGTGGGTTACCGAGGTGGTGCCCATTCCGGCGACCTCCCTGTTGCCTTTGGTGTGGTGCCCCTAGCCGATATTGCCTCCATTAAGGCCGTAGCCGCGCCCTATGCGCATCCGCTTATCTATCTGTTTTTAGGTGGCTTCTTGCTTTCCATCGCGATGGAGCGCTGGGGCCTGCATAAGCGTATTGCTCTAACTACTTTGTTGTTGGCGGGCAGCAAACCCAGCACCCAGATCATGGCCATGATGCTGGTTACTGCATTCTTATCCATGTGGATGTCGAATACCGCCACTGCGGTGATGATGTTGCCCATAGCGCTTTCTGTCGTTCATTTACTGCGCGATAACGGCAGCGAGTGCGATAACTTTGGCAAGGCGCTGCTCTTATCTATCGCCTATGGAGCCAGTATCGGCGGTATTGCCACGCTGATCGGCACCCCGCCTAATGCGCTGATGGCCGCTTATTTGGCCGACAGCTATAACATAGAAATTGGTTTTGCCACCTGGATGTTGATTGGTGTGCCGCTGTCTGTGGTGATGCTGGCCTTGACCTGGCTGTGGCTCACCAAGGTGATGTACAAGGTGGATAAAACTGCGGCCCAGGTGGAAACCCGAGGCATGTTTAAGCAACAGCTTGCAGCACTGGGTAGCATGTCACGGGCGGAGAAAGGCGTATTAGCCGTGTTTGCACTTGCCGCCGTCAGCTGGGTATTGCGCCCCTTGCTGGCCAAGGCCACCGGGCTGGCTATTTCCGACACCGGTATTGCCATTGCCGCAGCGCTGTTGCTGTTTATTTTGCCCGCCAAAAAAGACAGTGAGGAGCGTATTCTTGACTGGGACAGCGCCGCCAAGGTGCCTTGGGGGATCTTATTGTTGTTCGGCGGGGGCTTAACCCTGGCGGCCAAGATTAAGTCATCGGGCCTGGCCGACTACATTGCCAATATGCTCAGTGGCGCCGGGGCCATGGAACTGGCATTGGGGATTTTAATCGTTACCGCGCTTATCACCTTCTTAACCGAGATCACCAGTAATACCGCGACCGCCGCCGGTTTCTTGCCATTGCTTGGCCCGGTGGCCGAGTCCATTACCGGCACGCCTTTGGTGTGGGTGATCCCCGCAGCCATCGCTGCCAGTTGTGCCTTTATGATGCCGGTGGCCACGCCACCTAATGCCATCGTCTTTGGCTCAGGCGAGCTCAAGATCAAAGACATGATACGCGCCGGTTTTGCGCTGAACCTAATAGCAATTGGTCTTATCACCCTGGTGACCTTAACCCTGGCCCCCTTAGTGCTGGGCTTTTAAATTCTATGGTTAACAGACTTTAGAGAAAAATCTTTCCTAACCAAGGGCCGCCTAGCGGCCTTTTTTATTGCTTGATTTTAGGACGTTGTTTTAGGCGATCAGCTGGCGATATTGCGCCGGAGTTAGGGTGGTAACTTGCTTAAAGGTGCGCCGGAATGAGGTTTCATCGCCATAGCCCAATCGATCTACTACCTCCTTCACCGACAAACCCTGGTAGGTGATGAGATCGCACGCCTGCTGAATTTTTACCAAACGCATAAATTGCGCCGCCGATGCGTCCGTGCCGTTAGCGATGCGCCGCGCCAGGGTGCGGGTCGACATATTCAGTGCAGCGGCGAAATTGTTCAGGGTTAAATCCTGCGCCGGCGTTTGCTCAACCCAGCGATAGGCACGTGCCACTTCTGGCGATTTTGATTTTATCATCTCGATACGCTGCCAAGGCAAGGCGGCTTTTTGAGGTCGGGCGATCACCATGAGTTTATTGATTTCGGCGAGAATAGCGGCGCCACAATGATTCTGGATCAGCGTATTGGCAATGGCCAGATAGCCCTGTACGCCACTGGCGGTGATTAACTGTTGGTCCTCTACCTGGGTGTCGTTAAATTGCCAATTAACGCCTGTAAAAGCGGTGCTAAGGTATTGGGCTAACCACCAGGTGGCGGTGGCGCGGCGGCCCTCCAGCTGCCTGCTGGCGGCCAGCAGACACACCGCGGAGCAGTAGCCCCAGAGCTGGGTCGTTGACGCCAGCCGACTGAGCGTGTCGATCAGCTCGCGATTTACCGCCAGCGCTTTTGCGCAATCCTGCTCCGAGCTGGCCCAGAAGCCGGGCAATAAAAGGGCATCAAACTGGCCCTCGGCAAGGCTGGTTTGGGGCTCAATAGTGATGCTGGGGCCCTGAGAGGCCAAGGTCAGGGTGACGGGGGTGCCGTCGACGCTGGTAAAGACACATTCGAAGGTGCGCTGCTGCGTTCTCTGATTGCACGCGGTGAGTATTTCGGCAAAGGCCATCAGGCCCGAGGGGATGCAGCCGGGGTAAACAACAAGACCTATACGCATAGTTGGCTAAAATTGCATTAATTGTGACTTAGTTGGCCATATTAGGTGCCGCGATGGCGAAATACAATAAGGTCATTGTTACTTTTTCGAGCACGCCAATGAAAATTACCCAAATACGTAATGCCACAGTGATCATTGAATACCAGCAAGTGACCTTATTGGTGGACCCCATGCTGGCGCCCCAGGGCAAGGCGCCGGCGCTAAAATACCTGGGAGTAAAGCGGCGCAAAAACCCACTGGTGGAGTTGCCGGATAACAGCGAGGAGTTACTGGCCAAGGTCACTCATGGCCTGATCACCCATTGTCAAAAAGGGCATTTTGATCACCTGGACCGTGCCGCGGTGCGCTGGTTAAGGCAAAAGCAACTTCCGGTGCTGGCCTCTAACGCCGATGAGGCGTTTTTAAAAAAGCGGGGTTTGCATGTGATGCCCTTGTCATCGCGCTCAGCTAATGCCTTTGCCGGCGGGCTTATAGAGTTGGTGCCCTGTGTTCATGGTCATGGCTTAGTGGGGAAGCTGATGGCCCATGGCGTTGGTTATTACATTGAAATGCCGGGGGAGCCCAGTGTCTATATCACCGGCGATACCCTGCTGACAGAGACCATTATCGACTTTGTGCAAGCCCGACAGCCCGATGTGATCATTGCTCCGGCAGGTGGTGCCCGTTTTGATTTTGGTGGCGAAATCATTATGGGTGCCGAGGATGTGCTGGAGCTGGCATCCATCGCTCGTGGTCAGGTGATAGCCAACCACCTGGAAGCGCTGGATCACTGCCCGGTAACCCGTTTACAACTGGGTGAGGCGATGCTGGATGCCGATCTGGGCGAGCGCGTGCTGATCCCCGATGACGGTCAGACCTTGGCATTTTAACGGTGCCTAACGGCTGGCTTAATTTTTGGAGGCAATATCGTGACTCATATCATTTGTTTTGGCGATAGTATTACCCGGGGCGAAAACGACGCGGCGGCAGGCGGCTGGGTTGACAGGTTAAAAGCGAGAGAAATTTGTCGCTTTGTGACCGGCTCACGGGCCGAAACCTGTGTGTTCAATATGGGCATAGGCGCAGAGACCAGCGATGGTCTGGTGCAGCGCTTTGCGAATGAGCTCGCGCCGCGTATGGCTGCGCCGCATATGGCTGCGCCGCAGCGCACCTTTGTTACCCTGGCTTATGGCGCTAATGATGTGGCGATTACGGCGCAGCAGCACAGCGTACCCCTAGCGCGTTTTATAAGCAATTTGCGCATCTGTATCGAACATGCCCAGGAGTTGGGCGTACAGCCGATATTGATCAATATTCTGCCCGTTGCCCAATACTTGGATGGTGTTCCCAATAACCTAGGTAAGCGCCGCCTGAATACGGATATAGCCAGTTATAATCAGGCCTTGGCGCAGTTGGCCGAGGATACCTCGGTGCCGCTTATCGATGTTGCGGCCTTGTTTTCCAATAGTCGGGGCGGGTTTGGGCTCTTGACCGCCGATGGCGTGCACCCTAACAGCGCCGGACACCGGCTGCTGTTCGAGTGCATTTATAGCCATTTGGAGCACATTACGCGGGTGGAGATGGCAGCATCAGTGGATATGCAGCTCTAGCTTATTAATCCAGTATGGGTAGCAGGGCGCGCTCGCGACGTAAGTCGTCCTGTTCATGCTCCAGGCGATGGCGGCGGTGTTTAAGTTCGCGGCGCTGCTCGCGGGTGAGCTCCTCAGAGTGCAACTGCCAGTGAATGTGTTTCAGTTCGTCGTCAATCTGGTTGAGGCGCGAGGATATTTCATGGCGATGGCGGTTCACCACGTATCTGTCATGGCCTTGTTGCCAGGCGAGGCGAAATTCTTCGCTGCGACAAATGGGGTTATAGTCTCTGCCATTAAGGCCTTGGGTAAAGGCGTTTTCCGGCTCACAGTAATCTTTCAGGCCTTCCTGGTGCCCGCGCTTATAATCTTCCAGGGTTGGGCGCACACCGTATTCCAGGCAGTCGTAAATAATGTTTTTACCATTGGCCAAGGAGCGACCCTGCTGACCATGACTGAAGCCGATATCGAACCAGTCCCCCCGTTCGCACTGCTGCTGCGATATGCTGGAGCAGCCGCTGAGCAGTGCCAGCATTATTATCATTAATCCGGTTCGGACTAAACCCATAGTGAAATCCCGTTGTAGTTATTATTGAAATACCGACTTTAAGTGGTATCCAGTGCCGTCAAAACGGCATAAATTAGGGGTAATTTACCCAAGTTCAGTGAGTTATTAAAGAGTAGCGAGGATGAACAAGCGCTGTTTTTAAATTAACAGCGCTGCCTGACGGGCCCTGAGTGAGAGCCAAAACATCTGAGTTAGCGGGCAAACAACAGGCTTAAGCGGCGCTTGAGTTCGGGCTTATCGAGCTGGCCGTAATAGAGCAGCAGGTCACTTTTACCGTCGTCGTTGATATCCGTGCTGCTAATATGGCTGCCGGATTGGGGCAGGGCGAGTTTTTGCTTTTGGCTGCGGGCAAAGGCCTGCTGGCCTTGGTTAAGGCGATAGACCAGGGTGTCGTTATCTTCGGAGAACAGCAGGTCTTTGCGGCCATCGCCATTGATATCGGCGAGCATGACCAAGGGTTGACTGGCGCGGCCCTTGCTGATGCTGAAGTTCATTTCCGTTTCATAGTCCAATGACGGCTTTTTCGGGAACTGGCCCTGGGTGTTTTGCCAATACAGCAGAATATCCTGATCTATGCTGCTGGCGAGCAAGGCTGATATCACTTGCGATACCCCGAGCTCAAAGCTGGCGACCATCACTTCCAGGCGGCCATCGCCGTCGATATCCTGCAGTTGCAGATCGGTTAAGGTGCCCTCGGCGCTGACCGTGGTATCTGCTTTATTGGCGTAGCTTAGTTGGCGTTGTTTATCCAAACTGCCGTAATAAATTTCGTAATCATTGCTTCTATCGAACACCCCGGAGCTCTTGGTGTAGCGCACCACTAAATCAGGAATGGCATCGCCATTGATATCTTCAAAACGCTCTAATTTGCGGTACCTGAGGTCGCTTTGGTCAAGGGGCTGGCCATCATCATCGAGCTGATCCCACCAATCTATGCTGTAGATGCCACCACGGATCGCCAGTTGCTGATGTTCAAAATGGCGGCCGTGGGCGTAGTAAAGGTGCAGCTTGCCCTCGTGCAAATTGGCGATATCAAGGCGACCGTCTTGGTTAAGATCTAAGGTAAATACCTGCGCCGGTGAGGCGTTAAGTTCGACGCCATTGAGTACGCTGTGGCTGCCAATATCCAGGCTCACCTTTTTATGGCCACCTTCGTGTTGTGAAAGCCATACATGCAAGTCGGTGAAATCCGCGAGCATGATGTCGCTGTCGCCATCGTTATTAAAGTCATGGATAAAGTCGATTTGGCGCATAAAGTTACTGCGCTCAATACGATAAATAGAAGACACATCGGCAAAGGCAAACAGGCGTGGTTCGCCTTGTTGCTGTGGATACTGATAGCGACCGACATGATCATGGGCTAAAAAGTATAGCGTGTGCTCGCTCTTTTCCTGCTCACTGATATCGTAAGCGAAATACTCTTCGCCGATGGCAAAGCGGTCCACCTGTTGTAGCCTGCCATCGATCACAGCCAGCACCGCCACTTGATGGGCCTTGGCTTCATTGCGACCAAAGACCACGATTTCCTTGCCCGGATGAGGCGTGAGATCGGCGCTCAGCGGTGTACGACTGATATTAAAATCAAGATCTATGCTCAGAGCTTGGAATGGTTCCCCCTGAACGGATGCGGCCGCCACGGGCGTTGCCATAAAAGCCAATGGCAGGCTGGCCAACAGTGCTGTGTGTAGAAATCCCTTCATGATCAACTCTAATAGTTCGCATTATTTCTACTACAGTGCCAACAGCGGCACTCGAGTGCAAGGGTCAATATGTAAGCAAGTGTTCAAACTGTGCGAGCAAGCGTTGGCACCATGCGAGCAAGCGTTAACACCATGCGAGCAAGCGTTAACACCATGCTGGCAAACGTTAGCGCTTAGTCGGTGTTTTTATGAAAGTCCGCCAGCCAGCGTTGCCATTGGCTGTCATAGCCCTGCATATGGCGATGTTGTTTGGAGTTAAGATGGCCCTCGCGGTCTCGCTCGCTTTGAAACGGGCCGGCGCGGCACAGCAGGCAGCAGTGGGGGTCATCAAGATGATGGCGGCGATGGCAATGCGCGCTTATCTCGCTGTCGGCATTAAGGGCGTAGGTGTAGGTAATGCCTAAGGTGTCTTTAACATGCTTGTCGCGGTCGACATTACGCACCTTGTAGCCTGGGAAACGGCGTAAATCAAATTGCTGCTCACCTAAGAAGTGCACCGGCGTATGCGATGTTAAGGCATGGTCTAAGCCCCAATGACTGTAGGGTTTAACGTCTTTGGAGGTGATATAGCACAGGCCCGCGCCTTGAGGGGCGAGGGCATAACGAGCGCTGTTGAGCAGATACTGGTGCAACAGGGCGCGATTGAGAATATTCAAGCCGCCGTTTTGTTTTGCCGCCGCAAAGGCCTGCTCTGAGCCGAGCTGGCTTAACAGCGGAAATTGGAAAATAACCAGATCGAAGCGCTTTTCACCCAGGCGCTGCCAGCTTTCGGTGGCGGTGACGTCAAATTCAAAATCAAGGCTGACCTTTGCGGCGCGCAGCGCATCTATGCCGTGGTGCTGGTATTTATCGCGCAGCGTTGTTTCGCTGTCGTACACACTGCCGTGTAATTGCGACGCCGGGTAGAAATCCAATAAAGCCTTGGTGAAGGTGAGATCGCCATCGCCTACGGTTAACACCCGCCAGTTGCGCTGCAAATACATGATTACTTATTCACCTTGTGGCTGCGGCTCGTCGCGGCGCAGAGCCCCGGCTGCATATAAACGCGCCTTGAGTGATTCGATGGCGATTTGGCGAATAAGCACATGCAGGGCAATCAGGGCGGCAATGGCAAAATGCACCGGACCATGAGTGAAGCCCAGCTCCGGGTTATAAATGGTGGCGCCAAACATGATAAACAGCAAAACCATGGCAATTTCCAGCAGTTGATTGCTGTAGAAAGTGAGTTTGCCTTCACGCTTGTGGTCTTTTTTAATGTTTACCGCGCAGAAAAACGGGATTACTTTCACCTTAAAGGCGGCATTTTTTTCAATGTAAATTTCACCGATCTCATCCAGGGCGCGGCGCAGGGCATCTATCATAATTTTGCTCGTATTCTGTTAGGCCGGCGCAGTGTAATGCATAGGCGCCGGACTGTCTAAGGGTTCAGTCGAGAAGGCTGGCGATCATCAGCAGGTGGGTTACAAACACCACGGAAGTCAGCACAAAGCGCATCTTGCGATAGTCCTTATGGTGCTCTTGCCAGGCGGGCGCCTTGACCTCAAACAGCAACACCAGCCAATAGCTGGCACTGAGCCAGGCCAGGGTGAAAATACTGTTGCCTAACGCCAACAGCGGAATGGGTAAAATTGGCACTATGGCGGCAATGGCGCGGCCGTGGGGCTGATTGCCCGGGCGCCACAGCTGACCGGCTAAAAAGCTGACAATGGCGATACTGTAATAGATAAATAAAGGCGCAACCGACTCGCCCTGACCGGATAATAAGGTCCAGCCCTGCATGGCCAAAAAGGGCAACAAACCCAAATAACCCAGTTGAATATGATTTACATAGCGCTCAATAGCCACAAATAACTCCGCAAATTAGCAACCTACCAATTGTACGTGCCAGCGGGCACTAAGTTCAATAATCTTTCCGCCTGCTTTTATTGGGCAATTGCCAGCGCTGCAAGGTGCTGTTAGCTTAAGGATTAAGCAAATTAATAAGAAGGGGATAGGGATATGCAGGTTCATTTTTTAACCCAAGATCAGGATTACCCAGGAGAGCATTCTGAGGTACTTGAAGTCTTATTGCAGTTGCGTGGCCAATATACACTGGAAACCTTGGCGGCGCAGGTGAAAAAACAACTGGCCCAGGGTTACCAGCTAGTGTATGTGCAAGCCGATAGCGGAATTTTGGCGGTGGCCGGCTTTGTGGTCACAGAGAAACTCGCCTGGGGCAAATGCATTTATATCGACGACCTGGTAACCAATAGCGCCTGTCGCAGCCAGGGCGTCGGACATTTCCTGATAAGCTGGTTTAAGAACTACGCTAAGGCCCATCAATGCACGCAAATCCACCTCGACTCGGGTGTCCAGCGCTTCCCCGCCCACCGTTTTTATCTGCGTGAGGGCTTTAATATTGCCAGTCATCATTTTTCTATGCTGGATGTGTGAGGGGTTTACCAATGACCGTGCTCTGTGAAACCGAAAGATTAATCATCAGGCAACTGGATTTGGGTGATGCCGACTTTATCTTGCGCTTACTCAATGACGAGTCCTTTATACGTTATATCGCGGATAAAAATGTTCGTACGCACCAAGATGCGATAAATCATCTAACGAATGGCCCAATAGCCAGTTACAAAAACCATGGTTTTGGCCTGAACCTGGTGCAGTTAAAAGGTGAATCAACAGCCATAGGCATGTGCGGGTTATTAAAAAGAGAAGAGTTGGATTACCCGGATTTGGGCTACGCGTTTTTCCCCGAATTTTGTGGCAAGGGCTACGCCCGGGAGGCGGCCGAAGCCGTGTTAAAACAAGCTGTGGCTGAGCATAGCATGCACACCATTTTAGCCGTTACCGCTCCCAATAACCTAAGATCCATGCACTTATTGGAAAGTATCGGCTTTAGCTTAACAGGCACCAAGGAGCTGTATGGCTTAGAAAATAACCTCTTTGAGTATCACGGCCGATAGATCGCTAGCACAATGACTCAAGTTAACACTCTTACCCTCGCCATCTATGCCGGCATTGTTGCCCTTGTAGTTGGCGCAATTGCCTTTACTCTCAGTTGGAATCTGTGGGAATTCTGGGGCGGCCCCATGCCTGGAATTCAGGCATTGCTGTTTCCCGGAAATGTGACCTTGGTCCATGTGTGGCACCCTTTATTCACAGAAGAAGTGAGTTTTTGGCCTAAGCTCGCGCTTCTTTTTATTGGCCAGTTTGTGGTTGTTACCCTAGTGGTGGCCCTTGTTATCGGCCTGGTTAGAAAGTTTAATTGCCTCTTTGCCCATCCAAACCGCTAGCGCGCGTTTCGTATCAGGGAGATGATAACGTGTTTGCTTACATTGAAGACTTTGATGGGGGTGTTTTGGTTGGGGCGACAAAGCACCAAAATAATTTATAACAAGGCGATCCGCCGCGTTAGCTATTTTTTAAATTTAAGGAGCTACACTTGGAAAAGGTGTTAGTCAGTGCGTGTTTGCTTGGAAACAAGGTTCGCTACAATGCAAGTTGCTTACCTGTACCAGAGTCTGATTTAAATTGGCTGCAATCAGGTGTCGAACTTGTGGTTTTTTGTCCCGAGGTCTCGGCAGGTTTACCCATTCCCAGAGCCCCGGCTGAAATAATCGCAGGTCAAGGAGCTGACGTCCTGCAAGGTGCTGCGAGTGTTGTTGGCAACGATGGTATTGATGTCACTGAGCAGTTTATTGCTGGCGCCAAAAATGCGTTGAAGCTATGCCAAGAACAACAAATAAAGTACGCGGTGCTCGCTGAGGGCAGCCCCTCCTGCGGTAGTGCAAAAATCTACGATGGTACATTTAGCGGCACTAAAGTAGATGGTTTGGGAGTAACGGCCGCATTACTAGAACGTGAGGGCATTCGCGTATTCAGTCAATATACCATAGCTAGCCTCAGAGCAGAGCTGGAACAAGATAGCTAACATGGCGTGATATATATGGGTGAAAAAACGAATCAATTAATTGAAGTGTTAACCGAGCTTCGGCAGTTAACATCAGAAGATGACCAAGAGCATTGGGTTAAATTTTTGCTCCTTGCTGAAACCCGATTAAAAAAGTCTGACTTTTCAGGGATAGAGCATTTGTTGGCTGGCTATGGCGGGCTGGGTTCATTTAATGATGTTTGGATCCAATCAAGCAAAGAAAAAGATGAAAGGTTTTGTTTTTTAAGGTCCAAGGCTTGGGACCTGGCAAATTACATTAAGGAAAATCATGAATTTATCACTTAATAAGGTGCTGAAGTTATGTCGGACTTTGCCCTCAAGGTGATGGGGACGCGCTAAAGTGCAGCCCCTTAGCGGCGCGTTAGGCTGAACCCAAACAACGGAGATATAAATTATGCTCGGTGTAAATGAACTTACTGTTTTTTTCGGTTGGTGTACTGTAATAAATCTGGCTTTTTATTTGCTGTCCGCATTTTTTATTTTGGTATTTAAAGATTTCACTATTAATCTTCACAGTAAAATTGCAGATGTCGCGCCTTCCGAATTACCACGTATATACTTTAATTTCATGGGTAATTATAAACTCGGTATATTGCTTTTAAACCTCACACCCTATATCGCACTCAAGTTAATAGCATAGATAAAGCTCAGCATAATAAGGTGTTAAGGTGGAACTGTGAAACAAGCCTCTGATGCCAGGGAGTAATAATGAAAATCCTAGAAGGTGATTTAATTAAGCTCGCCCTGGCTGGTGAATTTGATGTCATCATTCATGGGTGCAATTGTTTTTGCACCATGGGGGCAGGTATTGCAAAAGCAATAAAAGCTGAATTTCCTGAAGCATTCAAGGCCGACCTGGATACTGAAAAAGGTTCAAAACAAAAACTGGGTACTTATTCTCAAGCCAGTGTTGAAAGAAACGGTAACACCATAACTGTCATCAATGCTTACACCCAGTTTAATTGGCATGGACGCGGTGTAAAAGCAGACTACCAAGCAATCCAAAGTGTCTTTTCGCGGCTTAAAAAAGAGTTCAGTGGCTCTCGCTTTGGCTACCCTCTAATTGGCGCTGGGTTGGCGGGTGGTGACTGGAATGTCATTTCGCAAATTATTGAAACCGAGCTTGCCGGTGAAAACCACACCCTGGTGAAATTCGCACCCTAATGAACTTTGACGTGCAGTTTTTAGCGCGCCACCATGCACCTTAATATAGTCCAGTTAAAGTGAATCGTGTACCGTGGAAGGTATCAAGCTTGCAAGGTAAGCTACCTTGTAAGGAATTACTAATAACCTATTAGGCATCTGAAATGTTGATTCAAAGAGTTCTATTATTTGTGGTTACCATTGGGATTACATTATCCGCAGGTGTAGCTGGTATATACGGTGGTGAAGCTGTTGCAGTTAAGTTATTTGGCCCAGAAATATTGGTTGGCCCATACACAGCTTTATCACCAAAGTTGTGGGTGCTAATTCTGTTTTTTGGATTGGGTGCACTTGTCTCTGGCTTTGGTGTTATTACCTTGTTGGTTATGCCTCTTAAGTTCATGTTCCCTAACCATAGAAAGCCTTTCTCATGGATGAAAAAGCCTTCAAAAAGGGAAATACTCGTTCTAAAGTGGTACGCTGAAGGGCTTAAAAAGTATACGGATGATTTGGAAAGAAATGCCTAGCAAGGTTGTCAAGTTTTCTCCAGCCCTTCGGGTCTGCGCGGTACAGCCAAGCCGTTGGCTTGTATGCCCTTCCAACGGCGTTGATATCAGTTTTTAGCTATACCCATTCACTAAAAAACGCAGACTATCAGGCTCCTCCCGTTTAGATTTGCGCTGCGAAGCCTTGCTTGGGTCGCTCGTCGCCCAACGCGACAAGATCTATCGGCAAACGCCCCGCCCGCAGCCAAAGGCTCTCTAAGTAAAGCCATTTACTGAGGTAAATCCAGCTCCACCACCTTATCGATAACAAAGCGGCGCGTAGCTTCGCCATCGACCAGCTTGTACTGCACCTGACGCATTTTCTTCGTTTGTCCGGCATTGGTGTCGTTTTCGCCATAAACAGGGAAACGCTGCACCAGAGAGGTTTCTACGATGGCGAACTCATCATGGCCCATGTAGCCGACGCTGATCTTAGGCTGCTCGGAAACGGGTTGAAAATAAATCTGGCTTATGGACTTTTTGTTATTCACCGAATAGCCGATCACCTCACCATAACTGCCGCTGCCATCGGATTGGGTATAAACCAAGAGCTCGGGAGAGCCATCGGAGTTTAAGTCTTCAATCTCGGCCCCCACAACACGACCATTAATCCCATGGCTGACCGCCTCATTACTGATGGATAAGCCAAAGGGCGCTATGGTTAGCCGGTTTTCACCTTCGCCCTTAAAGGAGGTGACATTAAAGCCAATGCCTTGTAACACCAGAGTTTTATTGAATATGCTTTGGTCCAGCTGGCTGTTGTCCAAAGGCTCACTCAGTTTGCTGTAGCCGCCCTTAATTGAGGCGCCGCCGGAGCAGAAGAAATTAAGCATGCCTTCGGCTTCTGGCTGTTCTGTGCCTATCTCAATGCCTTGCGCGGTGAAGTCAAAGAGTATGGCGGTGCCCTGGGTTTCGGCCTTATAGCGGGTGTCGCTTAATCGCTGTGCCGTGCCCGTGTAGGTACAGGTCGGGCGCTTTCTATCGATACGAGAGCGTATTGATACATCTATTTGCTCGGGGCCGCTTTGGCTCACCTGTACCGCCATCCAGTCATAACCTTGGTCGCGTTTGTGGTATTCGGCGCTGACATAATTACCTGCAGGGCTGAAAGTTGCTGTTTGTGTAGTTGTTGGCGCGGTCGAAGTCGCGTTTTCCTGTGCCTGTGGATCGGTCTTATCTTGTTTGGTTGCTAGCGGTTCGTCCTGACAGGCTGCCAGGGCAATGCTTAAGGCGACAATAAGGGTCTTTTTCATCATAAGTTAAATCTTGCGGCTTGTTTCTAAACTAGGTATCTCGCCAATCTAACATAAAACATCGACTGTACCCAGTGAGCTTAGACGAGTTTACCTAGGGCTCAATTGAGTTCGATTACTTACGATGCAATTCTTGTTACTCCTCTTGGCACTGTTTATGGCGCGACTGTGATTACCGCAAAAAGTGAGTATTTCCGGTGCGGCACTAAATCAATCATAAAATACGATTGAAGTAATCTAAACAATCAATTTTATTTGTCAACCCCTCATCGTTATCTTAGTAATCAAGCCAGCGGGGCAAGGTACTTCCCGCACTAATTCACTTAAATCATTGAGATAAATGAGAGGATAAAATGAGCAACTCTTTAATCAACACTAAAATCAAACCATTCACAGCCACTGCCTTCCACAACGGCGATTTCACTCAGGTGAGCGAGCAGGATTTACTGGGCAAATGGTCAATCGTGTTCTTCTACCCGGCGGACTTTACCTTTGTATGTCCTACCGAGCTGGGCGATTTGGCTGACCACTATGCCAAGCTGCAGGAAATGGGCGTAGAGGTGTACTCGGTATCAACCGACACCCACTTCACGCACAAGGCATGGCACGACGCATCAGACACCATTAAGAAAATCCAATTCCCTATGATTGGTGACCCAACAGGTCAAATTACCCGCAACTTCGGGGTAATGATTGAAGAAGAAGGTCTGGCACTGCGCGGTACCTTCGTGATTAACCCTGAGGGTGAAATCAAGGTCGTTGAAACGCATGACCTGGGCATTGGCCGCAGCGCGTCAGAGCTACTGCGTAAGGTTCAAGCCGCTCAGTACATCGCCACTCACGATGGTGAAGTATGCCCGGCATCATGGCAGCCAGGTGAAGAGACGCTTGCGCCTTCACTGGACTTAATCGGCAAAATCTAATTCGGCCGGGTTAAATAAGTCAGACTGTGGCGGTGGAGACACCGCCTTTTTCTTCTAAATTGTTGAGGCAAACCATGTTAGACACTGCAATTAAAAATCAATTATCAAGCCATTTTAGTACGTTGACGGGTGACATAGAGCTGGTTCTTGCCCTCGACGACACGAACAAAAGTAACGAATTACAGGCGCTGGCCAATGATCTTGCATCGCTAAGCGAGCGCATTCGCATCAGTACAAATAATGATGACCAGGCCCGCCGCCCATCGATGACGGTTAAGGGTGAGCAGGGCTCCGCCATTGCCTTTGCCGGGGTGCCCATGGGCCATGAATTTACCTCTTTGGTACTGGCCATACTGCACAGTGGCGGGATTGCCACCAAGGCCGATGCGGCTCAGGTTGAGCAAATTAAAGCTCTGGATAAGGAACTGAATTTTGAGATTTATATCTCCTTAAGCTGTCAGACCTGTCCGGGCGTGGTGCAGGCCCTTAATACCATGGCGGCACTGAACACACAGATCACCACTACCATGGTCGATGGCGCCTTATTCCAGGACGAAGTAGAGGCCCGCAATATTATGGCGGTGCCCACGGTATACCTAAACGGAGAAGTCTTCAGCCAGGGCGCCATCAGCCTAAACGATATCCTCACCAAGGTGGACGCAGGCGCCAGTGCCCGTCAGGCCGAGCTGTTAAATGAAAAAGATCCCTATGACGTACTGGTTGTTGGTGGCGGTCCGGCTGGCGCATCCGCGGCCATTTATGCGGCTCGTAAAGGGTTGCGCACCGGCGTGGTGGCGGAGCGCTTTGGCGGCCAGGTTGCCGATACCCTGGCGATTGAGAACTTTATCTCGGTCAGGGCCACCGAAGGCCCGAAGCTGGTGGCCCAGCTTGAGGAGCATGTTAAAGACTATGATGTGGATGTGATTGATATCCAGCGTGCATCGCGACTTTACAGTGACAATGGCAACCACATTGAGCTTGAAAACGGCGCCACCTTATCGGCCAAGGCGGTGATCCTGGCAACCGGTGCCCGCTGGCGTGAAATGAACGTGCCCGGCGAGCGTGAATATCGCGGCCGCGGTGTGGCCTACTGCCCGCACTGTGACGGGCCCTTGTTTAAAGGCAAGCCCGTGGCGGTAATTGGCGGTGGTAACTCGGGCATTGAGGCGGCCATTGATCTGGCCAATATCGTAGAGAAGGTTACCGTACTTGAATTTGCCGATACCCTGCGTGCCGATGAGGTCTTGGTGCGCAAGGCGCAGAGCATGGCTAATATCACCATCATCAAAAGTGCGCAAACCACACAGGTGCTGGGCGATGGCAATAAGGTAACGGCGCTTGCTTATACCAACCGCAACACGGGCGAGCAGCATCAGCTCAGTATTGCCGGGGTATTTGTACAAATCGGTTTGGTACCCAACACCGAATGGTTGAAAGAAAGCGGCGTGGCCTTGTCACAATTCGGTGAAATCGAAGTGGATAATCGCGGCGCCACCAATGTAGAGGGCGTGTATGCGGCGGGCGATGCTACCAACTCCGCCTTTAAGCAAATTATTATTGCCATGGGCTCAGGCGCCACCGCCAGCCTGGGCGCCTTTGACTACCTGATCCGTCATGGCCAGGAGTAATACCAATTCTGTTAAGTATGTGATCAGAGATAGCGCTGGATAAATGATGTGATAACAAGGCGGAATTTTTCTTATGTAGTTATCCTACATAGCCAAAATTTCAACACAGTTAGCACGATATTTAGCCCGCTAGAATGATTAGCTATTTAAGTGAATTGGTATACCAGCTACTGCACTTACACCCTGAAATCTCCAGTGGTGCAGTGTCCTAGCCGCTCAATTGAGCGGCTTTTTTTGTTTTAGTTGAGCGAGCTTAGTGAACGGCTATTTCCTGCTCTTCATGTTGCGCTTCTAACTCGCCAACATGCCAATAAAAAGCGCCTTTTTCCTGAGTCAGGCGTTTTTTGACCCAGGCCCGATAGGCGGCGTCATCCGTGGGAGTCATCTCAAAGGAGTCTGGACCCGTTGCATTAGTTGCGAGCTCTGCAAACGCCTGTGCGTGAGCGCGACTGGCGCCGTCCTTGTCGCGTTTATCCATAAGCGGCAACACCAAGGGCAGGGGGCAATTGATATTCATAAAGGCTTGTAAAACGCCCCATAGCTCGGTGGCGGCGCTGACGTTAATGGCGCACCAGGTGCTCAAGGGCACGCGTCGTCTAGGCGTTTTTTGTGGGTAACGCGGGTAAATTTCCAAGGTGGTGCTTGGCGGCTGGGTTTGATTGCCCGGGCTAAAATTCGCGTAGGCGTTCAGCTCGGAAAAGTGGCAGCGCCACTGCAGTACCTCATTATGGTAGTGCTCGACCATGCCGCTAAGGCGATGAAAAACCAAATAGGGATAAAAGCGCGTGACCCGCATTTTGGTCTTTTTATAGATAAAGGGCAGGGCGGTGGAAAATAGAAAGAGCGCGATATAGGCGGGAGTATTGACGGGCTCTGACAACACCTGGATGAGCATAAAAGGCCAGCCTAAAAATATCATCAAGAAGTTCAGGGCATTTAGCCCCCACAGCAACTTGCCAAGTAAGGAGCGTTGCCAGCTATATAAAGTCAGGGATGTATCGCTCCAGTAATAACGGTACTTGGCAATAAAATGGGCTTTATCCAGCCGTTGTGACGGCTTCATGTCTAGCAAAGATAGGATATGCAGCGGCTGCAAATTGATCAACGTGCTGTAGTCGAGCCTATGCATATTAACGTGCTCCTCGGGAGAGAGCATATCCCCGCCGGCATCCAGATATTCTCGATACCGCCAACGCAGGTAGAGGTGAGAAAGCAGCCAAGGCGCTCCTGCAACGATAGCGACCGTAAACCAATAACCGGCAAATTGCCAGGCATGGCTGTCGGCTATGATGTTTTGCCAAAACAGGCCATGACTAAGAGCCAGGCCGACGCTAACTCCCATGCCAATAAGCAGTACGGGGACCGCAAGCAGGGCAAGTATAAAGAACACCTTGTCCAGGGTGCGATAGGCAGAGGAGGGCCGTGGGAAGTCAAATTCGTCGGCCACAGCTTCTGCCAGGCTGAGGGTGTGTTGCTCTGGCCCCTGCCAGGGAGACGTCCCTCGAGAATAAGTCGATGCGGTGGTGGGTTTAGTTACTGCGTTATTCATATCTGACATCCTGTCGTATTGGCCATTAAGGCTGGAAAATAGGAAGAGAAGGCGCTTAAGGCGCACTGATAAACGCCTGTGCGGCTTTTTGCCCCATGGCATAACCGGCATCGAGTTTAGCTATATCCCGGGTGGTGCGGGAGATGTCAAACTCAGTCGGTGGAGCGATAATATCTATCTCACAGTCGCCCGGCGGCTGCATAATAAAATCCAGGCTGGCATTGTAGTCAGCCCAGCGGTTAGTCATGCTTTTGGCCAGTGCTGGCGTGTTTTTTAACAGGCGTTGGGTGAGCCAGTTGAATTTCGCCGGTTTTTTACGATAGCCCAGAGGCTGAGAGAGGATCACTGTGAGCTTACGCGCGCCCATGGCGTAGGCCTGGCGCACGGGGATGGAGTCGCCTATGCCGCCATCGGTATAGAATTGGCCCTGATATTCGGGGTAATCTCTGTACGCCAATGGCAAGGCGCAGGAGGCCTTTAGCACCTGCTCCAGGTTTTCAGCCGTGCCTTGAATATACTCGGCTTGGGCGTTGTGCACATTGGTGGCAACCACATAAAAAGGGGCACTTTGGCTGGCAAAGGTCGCCAGGTCTAAGCGAATTTCACTGATGGTTTTATGCCACAACCAGTCCAAATCAAACAGGTGGCCACCGCGGATAAAGCGCCCATAGCTGATAAATTCGGGGCGACAGGAGTAGTCGGTGATCACCTTGTAGTTACGCCCCTGCTGGGCGCACAAAAAAGCGGCGATGTTAGTGGCGCCCGCCGACACACCAAAGTACATATCAAAGGGTTGATAATTGGCCGCCAGCCAAGCATCGAGTACGCCGGTGGCAAAGATGCCGCGCATTGCGCCGCCTTCTACGACCAGGGCATGCTTAAGAGAAGAAGTTGCCATGTTTAAAAACCAACACTTTGTTTATTGGGGAGTTTATCTTTAAATTCAGCCTACCACCTAACGGTCAGGGGAGCCAGAAAATGGGACCAGCGCCGGCGCTTTACTTTGTTAGGGCCGGGGAGCTGTTGCGCGCCTCTCATGTCACCATGGCTGATTTTACAGCATACGCAGCGGTGAAGTGTGGAAAACGGGTGTAATGTTGTCGCAAAACAATTACAATTGCTACTATATATCATTTCTCCTCTTTAGTGACCTTGCGCCCATGACCGACATCACCACCCATCAGGCTTCACGTAAACGCTTGCTTATCGCTTTGAGCATCACGTGTAGTTTTATGGTTATTCAGCTGGTGGCGGCGTATTTTGCTAATTCCCTGGCGGTGTTCGCCGATGCCGGACACCTGTTCGTGCACAACAGCACCTTGTTTATCGCTATTCTGGCTTCGTCCATCGCCATTCATCTGGCGCGCAACTTTAACGATGGCTTTAACAAGGCAGAGCTGGTTGGCGGGCTTATCAACGGCAGTTTATATCTGGCCATCAGTTTGACCATTTTAACCTTGGGTACGGATCGCTTTGTTGATTTGCACCACGGCCATGAGCGCGGAGATGTGAATCCGCAAATTATGGCGCTGGTGTCCATGCTGGGTTTTGTGTTTCATGGCACTGCGGCCTGGGTGCTCTATAAAGGCCGCAAAGAAAGCATTAACGTGTATGCGGTGTTTTTACATACCTTTTTCGATTTGCTCTCCACGGTCACTACCTTGGTGGCGAGCGTGATTATTGTATTGACTGGCTGGCAGCAGGTGGATGTGCTCTTTAGCATGTTGATAGCGGTATTTGTGCTGGTGACTGGCTTGCGCCTGATTTACCAATGTTTGCAGCGTTTGCGTGGCGCTGCCCCTGCCTTGCCCAAAGCGGCTCGGGTGGAAAAGGCGCTGGCTCAGCTTGACCATGTCGCCAGCGTTCACAATGTTACCGTGTCCATGGTGGATAATGCCCCTGCTGTGGGTGCGCACATTGTGTTGAAACATCACTGTACCTTGGCCGCCCATGATGCCAAATGTCGCGCCGCTGCGGAGCAGATGCTGCAGAGCAAGTTCAGCATAGCCCATAGCGTGTTGCAGATTGAAGCCAGTGCCATTGACGGTAATCATCAGCCCTGTGGGGTCAGCGGGGCGAGTTAGACGCCTGGCGCCGACAATGGGAGATCAATGCCCTTTGTCGGTATAGAATCCCGACTACAGCCATGGCGGCAAATCCCGACCTAAAGGCTGTTCATCTTTTTCAGGGTTTTTTCCAGGTAATACTTGGCTGCCAAGGTGGTCGCATCGCACGGCTTGGCGAAGAAGAAGCCCTGTAAGTGATGACAGCCCAGCTTATTTAAGAAGAAGATCTGCTCCCGCGTTTCCACCCCTTCGGCAATACAATACAGACCCAGGCTGCCGGCGAGATTATGTATGGTGCGAATAATGGCCTCGTTAGTGGGGTTAATACCAATTTGGCGCACAAAGCTTTGGTCTATCTTGATCACATCAATAGGGAACTGATTGAGATAGGTCAGCGATGAGTAGCCGGTGCCGAAGTCATCTAAGAAGAGTTTTAAGCCGGCGGCGCGTAATTTATTAAGCTGAGCCGCGGCCTTGGCCTTATCGTCCAATAGCGTGCTTTCGGTGATCTCCAGGCGCAATTGCCCCGGGCTGACATCATGCATGGCGAGAATATCCACCAATCGCTCGGTGAGGTTGGATTTCAAAATATGTATGGGTGAGAGGTTCACCGACAGATAGAAATCGTCATAGGTGCTAAACCATTGTTTCAGCTCGCGCAGGGCGCGGTGCAGGGCCTGCTCGGTAATGGCATCGATCAGGCCGATTTCCTCGGCCACAGGAATAAACTCGGTGGGCGATATAAACTGGCCTTCACTTTGCCACCGCAGCAACAACTCCACGCCAACAATACGCTTTTGATGAATATGCACTATGGGCTGATAATGGTTTGTCAGCAGTTCGTCGCGATAGGCATCCTGCAGGGCATTTTCCAACATCAGTTTATGGGTGATGCGATTGTTCATCTGCTCGGTGAAGAACTTATAGCCGTTGCGGCCGGCATTTTTGGCGTAGATCATCGCCATATCGGCGTTACGGATCAGGTCTTCGGCGTTATCGGCATCAAAAGGCGACAGGGCGATACCTATACTGACGGAAATATTGATGGTGATATTGCCGATTTTAATCGGCTTTTCCAAGGTTTTCGCCAGGAGCTCGGATAGCTCACTGAGCACCTGCGGCGATTGCACCTGCTCAATCAGGAGTAGGAATTCGTCGCCGCTTTGGCGCGCCAGTAGCGAGTTATCATCCAGTTGCTCACTGATGCGCTCACAGATGCAACAAAGTACCTGATCGCCCACCGCATGACCGAAGGAATCGTTCACCGGCTTAAATTTATCCAGGTCGATAAACAGCAGGGCCAACAGGGATGAGTTTTCTTTGGCGTAGTCTATGGCCTGGGCGATTTTGCCGCGCATCATGGTGCGATTCGGCAAGCCGGTAAGGGGATCATAATTGGCCAGGTAGCGCAACTCGTCTTCGGCGCGCTTTTGCTCGGTCAAGTCGGTGATCACCACCACATAGTAGCTGATCTCGTCGCTCTCTTCTTGCTTGTCGCGACACACGGCGGTCACGCTTATCTGTACCGGGTGACGAATATCGTGCTTGGTGCGGATTTTCTCTTCGATACGCCAGTTATCGCCTGCTGCCAATTGGCCGATCAGCTCCATATAGCGTTGGAACTTTTGTTTGCCAAGGGCACGAACAAAAGGCTGTATGCTGAGTCCCGGGCTGTCGGGGTCGGAAAATGCCCGTAAAAAACTGTCATTGGCAGAAAACGGTTGCAGGTGCTCGTCTAAAATTAACAACCAATCGCTGATCTGTCCTATGGCTTCACCGAGCACAGTGGCTTGTTGCGCCGACGCTTTGGCATCTGTGATATTGGTGTAGATCCCCGATACTTCCTTGGGTTGGCCATTGGCATCGTATTCGGTAATGCGTCCCACCTCGTGATACCAGTGCCAGGTGCCTTGTTTATGGCATAAGCGGTAGGTGAAATCCCAGGTGGCCTGCTCGCCCTGGTTTAAAAAGCGCTTCCAGTTCAGGCGATAACGGTCGACATCCTGAGGATGGATCAAGTCCATATATTGCTCAAAAGAGCACTGATTATAAGTACTTCTATAACCTAACTCCGCTGCTAAGCGACGCTGCATAAAGCGTCGTTGCTTAACCCGGTAGTGCCAGATGCCGCTGTTGGAGCTTTGCAGTGCCAAGTCCGTTTGTTGCTGTGAAGCCAGCAACTTGCCATGGGCATGGTGCAGGCGGCGTTGCTGGCGTCTTAGCCAGAGCATCCAACTGCCAAGGAGCAGAACGCTGATAACGATATAGAGGGTGAGCGCCAGCGGTGAGCGCCAGGGGGCATAAGCCACTTCAATGCCCATATGCAGGGTGCGGGACCATTTACCCGACACAGGGTCGAAGGCGCTAATACTGAGCTGATGCGCGCCGGGATTCAGGGTGGCGAACTGTAAATTGTTACTGGCGTAGTTGGGGTACTTAAATTCGCTGGCGCCGCTGAGACTGATTTTATAGCGCACCTGATCGCGATGAATATAATCGAAGCTGGAAAAAGAAATGGTCAGGCCAAGATCGTCATGTTGTAACTTTAACGGGCTGTTGGCATATTTGCTCGGCGTATAGCCCAGAGGCCGCGAGAGCAGGTTAATGTCGGTAATTTGCGGCGCCGGGGCAATATAATGATTATTGCTGTTAATAAAGTCGGCGGGGTCGACAATAAGCAGGCCTTTAACCGTGCCAAAGGCGAGCTCGCCGCTGGCCAGCTTGGCTGCGGAGTAGCCGTTGAATTCTGCCGCTGAGAGGCCGTCTTTGACGCTAAAGTGGCGCAGGTGACCGCTGTTGATGTTATAGCGATATAAGCCATTATTAGAGCCAAACCACAGGAAACCGAAGTTATCCAGCACCGGGGTAAACACGCTCAGACTTTGCAGGCCTTGCGCCGGACCTATGCGGTCACGCTCTTCCAGGGTTTCCAAGTCTAGGGCGACCACGCCCTCACCGTCTACGCTGAGCCACAAACTGTTATTCTGATCCAAGGTCCAGGAATCGACTAAATTGTTTGACTGGGCGCTTGGGTGTTGTGGCTGGTAAATGGGCTGCAGGCTGTCGTTGTCGACGTCATAACGATATAAACCACCGCCATAACTCAGCAGCGGATCATCTTTATGGGTAGGCAGTGGCGCCAGAAAATGCGAGGCGTGCTCGGGCTGCAGCGTTTGTTCGATTGACGGCAGTGCCTCTATGGTATTGCTGCTCGGGTCGAAACGATAGAATCCCGACTCGGCAATAAAATAGGCGGTGCCGTTGGCAAGTTGATACAGTCCCCAGTGAACGTTATTGGCATCAAACTCTAACGGATGAGCGGCATTTACCAGGGGATAACTCAGGCGGTCGGTATTCATATCAAGCAGGGCTATGCCCTGGATGGCCTCGACCCACAGGCTGTTGTCAATATGAGTGGCCGACAGTAATTGATAGACTGTTTGTTGGCCCTGGGCCATTTTTTTATCATCGACACTTAAAAAGGTACTGCTTGGCCCATCCTTAGGGATTTTATTTAGGCCATTACCGCTGCCAACCCACAAGGTGCCATTGTCTTGCTCGTAAATGGCCCAGGCGGCATGACCGTGCTGGTATTGGCCGGTGGGCAGAGCCTTTTGCTTAAAGCGCATGGCCAAAGGCGACCAGGAAAACACTCCCTGGGCTTGCGAGCCGAGCCAGAGCATGCCGCTTTTATCGCGAAACATAGTCATTATGGTGTTGTCGTTGACCGCATAGCGAGAGTCGCTAAAACGAATTAAATTGAGCGTCTGCCGAGTTTGCCGATCAAATTGCAGCAGACCGTCTCCGGTGGCGACGAAATCCACTGCGCCGTAGCGCTGCATCGACCAAATATTATGATGCTCGATCAGGGTTTCTATAACTGGCTTCTCAGTGTCGAGATTGTGCCGGTACAGGCCTTCTACCGTGCCGACTAAGAGGCCAAATTCGTTATCCCACTGCAAGAATTTGATATTTCGCTGATCGTTGCTTACTTGCTCTTTGGGTAAATGAGTCAATGCCGAGCTGGTACCATTGTGATAACGAAACAGGCCGTCAGAGGTGCCAATATACAAGGCGTTATCATGAGGCAGCAGGGCGCGTATCATATGGGTGCGGTTGTCCAGAGTAAACACCAGCTCCAGGGTCCGCCGATTCAGACTGTATTTGTAGACCTGATGGTTAATACCCAACCAGACAATATCCTGGTTACTATTATCCTGGCTGATAGCCCACACAGTGGCGTATTTTGCATCGACTTCGGACAGCGGATTATTGATCAATTGTTGTGAGTTTAGGGTGGCCGGGTTGACTAAAAACAGTCCATTGAGCTGAGCGGAGACGAGGAAGTTGCCGTTTTTCAAGGGCGCAATTGTTAAAATAGCATCGCTGGCCAGAGCGGGATCGCCACTTTTAAAGAGGTTCAGTTGATAGCCGTCGTAGCGGTTCAGGCCGCGGTCGGTGGCAAACCAAAGGTAGCCAAACTCGTCTTGAGCTATGGCATTGACCGTGCCTTGGCTTAACCCTTCTTCGGTTGAAAGACGTTGTAACTGATAGCCATAGTTGACCGGGGTGGCGAAAACGACATTGGCGCTGCAAAGGAAGACTAAAAAGCTAAGTAATGCGTTGAGCAACAAACTGATATAGCGACGCAATTCTTGACTCCAATAAGGCGCTGAAACCCACCTAGTAGGCGGCATCCCCAAAACTGAACTAGGCCATCAACAGGGAATTAACATAATAATTTGTAAATCTAGCATAGAAGTGTCCGTGGTCACCATATCTTTATAATTTCGCTTCTAAAAAACCCGAATCTATGGTTAACATTGAAGCAACTTATTAGCTCAAGGAAGACCACATGCCCCAGCTCTCGCCCAACCCAGATTCTGCACCCGCACTTATTGTTATCGACATGCAGCTTCGCTTAGCCCCAGCGATGGCCGACTATCAGCAGGTGTGCGCCCGTGTCGACTTGCTGAGCCAGGTGGCCACTAAACTTGAATTGGCGCATATAATTACCGAGCAAAACCCACAGGGTTTGGGGGCTACTGATCCTTGTCTGGTTACTCCCAGCGCCAAGGTGGTGGCCAAGGACACCTTTAGTGCGGTGCAAAGTGAAGCCTTTATTGCCGCCCTCGAGCCCTTGGGAGAATCCCACCTGTATTTATGCGGCATGGAAAGTCATGTATGCGTGTACCATAGCGCCAATGAACTGCTCGCCAGAGGCTATCAGGTAACAGTGTTGGCCGATGCTGTGTGTTCGCGCGACCCGGAAAATAAGGCGCTGGCCTTGGCGCAACTGCGCCACAACGGGGCGCAAATTTGTTCTTCGGAAACCGTCATCTTTGCCTGGATGAATAGCTGTCGCCACCCGCAGTTTCGCGACATATTGGCCTTGATAAAATAAAACGTCAGCCCTCTCTGGTGGAATGACATTTTTGATCAAATGTTAAGCAAAACAGCTGGATGACAATCAATCAATATTTTTATTGATAACTATTTTCGTTTAGATTAAAATTGGCGGCATAATCTAACTGAGAGTGGTTTTTATTCGTGTATATCTGTCTTTGTCATGGTGTGTCCGATAAGAAAATTGAACAAGCAATCGATCAAGGTGCTCGTTCTATGCGTGATCTTAGCTCCGAGCTTAAGGTCGGCTCTCAGTGCGGCAAATGTTGTAACTGTGCCAAAAAGATCCTTAATCAAAAGCTTATCGATATCGTCGATGTCACCGACGAAGTGGCCTAATCACCAGCAAATTTAGCTAATTTCTGTTATATCTCCCTGTTTTTGTTATATTGAGTAGCATGATGATGGCGAACGGCCAGGGCTCATGCACGCAAAAACTTATCTCCGAATCCTGCTGATCTCGCTATGCACATGGTATTTGATTGGCTGTAGCTCGGTGTCAGACTTCGAATCTATGCCCGAACGTCCAGCCAGTTATGCATTACCCAGTGAGGATGCTGACTTGCTAAATACGTTTTTTGAACAACAACCCAATGCCGACTTATCTGGCTTTTATCCCTTGATCGATGGCCTGGATGCCTTCGCAGCCCGTATCGCCTTAGCCGAAGTCGCACAAACCTCCATCGATGTTCAATATTATTTGTATCACCGCCAGGAAACCGGCAAGGTGCTCAGTGCCTACCTGTTAAAGGCGGCGGAGCGCGGCGTCAGGGTGCGTATCCTGCTCGACGATATGTCACAGGCCGAATCGGAACGCGACTTGGCCGCCTTGGCACGCCACGACAATATAGAAGTTCGTCTGTTTAATCCCCTTAATCACCGTAAGCTGCGTTTTCTTAGTTTTATTACCGATTATTCACGGGTGTCGCGACGTATGCACAACAAGAGCTTTATCGTCGACAGCCAGGTGTTTATTACCGGTGGTCGCAATATCGGCAATGCTTACTTCTCGGGAGAAGATAATTCCCAGTTTGTTGATTTGGATGTGCTCAGCATTGGCCCGGTGGTCGAAAAGGCTACCCAGGCGTTTGATTTGTATTGGAACCACCCCTTAGCTGAGGATATCGACAAGCTATTTACCGAGGTCGACGACAGCCACTTGGATACCCTCAAGGGCAAGCTGGCTTATTTTGTCAGCCGTGAGTACAGCGACAGCAGCCCCTATGTACAGCGGGTAAAAGAGTCGGATCTGGTGCAGTCGTTGCGCCGCGGTAAGTTGAACCTCGATTGGGCACTGGGCTATTTATATGTCGATGATCCCAACAAACTGCTAACCGACAGTAGCAATACCAGCACCCATATGGCTCCTAAAATGATCCGTGCCTTGGGCGTACCCAAACAGCAAGCGATTATTATCTCCCCGTATTTTGTACCGCGAGAGCCGGGCATGGCCCTATTGCGGCGCTGGGCCGAGCAGGGGGTGAAGATCACCATTCTAACCAACTCCCTGTCCGCCACCGATGTGCCCGTGGTGCATGCCGGGTATGCCGGTTATCGCAAGGAGTTATTGGCCATGGGCGTCAACCTCTGGGAGCTGAAACGTAACTTCGAGGTAACCCCGAAGAAAATTAAGATAAAAAGCTTTACCGGCTCTTCCGCCGCCAGCTTACACGCCAAAACCATGGCCTTTGACCACGAGCAGGTTTTTATTGGCTCTTTGAATTTGGATCCCCGTTCTTTCAATCTTAATACCGAGCAGGGGTTGGTGATCACATCGCCTCGGTTTAATCGCTTACTGCGTCGTTGGGTGGAAAACGATATGCCGAAATTTGCCTGGCGATTAAGCTTGGATGAAGAAGGTGAGTTGCAATGGCAGGGAGTAGACAGCGATAAGATTTACCATCATGAGCCGGATACCAGCCGTTGGCAGCGCTTTAGCGTGTGGCTGATGTCCTTATTGCCCATTGAGGGCGTGCTCTAGCAAAGCTTTTGCTATGGCTAGTAAATATGGACACAAAAAAGCCGCTGTAACAGCGGCTTTTTTAGGTGAATTACATCTGCGATTGCAGGTAGTTTTCTATTCCGGTGACCTTGATCAGGTGCTGCTGAGTTTCCAGCCAATCAATCTGCTCTTCCTGCTCATGCTGTATGGCATCAAGAGCTTCACGGCTGATATAGTCAAGGCGCTCTTCCGCCAGTTTAATTGCTGCTTGCAGGTCTTTTAACGACTCTGTTTCAAAGTGCATATTGGCGGCAATCATCTCCTCGGCATCTTCACCGATACGCAGGCGGCCCAAGTCTTGTAAATTAGGCAGGCCTTCTAAAAATAAAATACGCTCAATCAATCTGTCGGCGTTTTTCATTTTTTGAATCGAAACCTTGTAATCAGCCTTATCTAGCTTGCTAAAGCCGAAGTCTTTAAACATGCGGGCGTGTAAAAAGTATTGATTGATGCCAACCAGCTCATTGGCCAATACCTTATTTAGCGCGCGTATTACGTCCATATCACCTTTCATTATGATACCTCGGCATCGCCCATTTGCGATTGTTGATAGTTTTGCAGACCAATTTTATCGATAAGACCCAGTTGTTGTTCAAGCCAGTAAACATGGTCTTCTTCGGTGTCGAACAAGAGTTTTTCCAGTACTTCACGAGACTGATAATCCTGCTCTTCTTCGCAAATTTTGATGGTTTCTTTGACGCATTGCACTACTTCAAGCTCAAGCTTGAGATCATTGGCCATCATGTCTTTAACATTGGTACCTACGAGCAGATCGCGACGCTTGGTCATATCGGGCACGCCTTCTAAGAACAGAATGCGTTTGATCAGCCAGTCGGCGTGTTGGGTTTCTTCTTCACGCTCATGCTCAAGACGTTCATAAAGTTTATTCAAACCCCAGTCTTCATACATGCGTGAATGGATGAAATATTGATCGATTGCGGCGAGCTCATTTGCCAGCAGTTTATTGAAGCTATCGATAACTCTTTGTTTACCTTGCATTTGCCACGGCCTCGTTGTGCATTGATGGAACAAGTGTAGTCTATCTTGCCAATAAATCAAATATTTTCATTATAAATCAGGTGGTTACAATTGTAACTTATTCGCATTCCAATTTATATTTGCCGTTAGGGTTTATGCATAAACGCCGCCATAATTTCGCTATGAAAGCCCACCTTGTTGCTCAGTTTGTTGACCAACAAAGTGGGGTCTAATCGGGCTTAGAACTGATACTTCACACCGGCGGTTATGCTGGTGCCTAAGCCTTTAATGTTATAGCCACCATAGGTATAGGCCTGGGCGCGGGCAGGGTAGTAGTCGTGATTAAAGAGGTTTTCAACGCCAAAGTACCCATTGAGCTGCTCGGTAAACTGATGCTGACCACTGAGATTGACGACCAGGTAATCGTTCACCGGGCCCTGATCGCCCACATAGTTGCCATCGGCATTGGGTTCAAAACGCTTGCGGTTGCCCACATACAGCAAGGTCAGGCTTAAACCTGTCTCGCGACTTGGTTGCCACTGCAGGTTCGCGGTGGTTTTTGGTGGGCTGATCTGTTTGGCGCCAAGGTAAATATCGTCCTCGGTGTTCTTACCCTCCACATAGGCGTAGGTCAACGTGGTGCGCCAGGCCGGGCTAAAGCGGTAGTCCGCCAGTAGCTCATAGCCCCAAATCTTTTGTGGTGCACGTACCGGCATATAGACACCGGTGGTTTCGTCGAAGCTGTTGGTGGTACCTAACTCCGAAGTACTGCGATACAAGGAGCCTTCTAGGCGCAGCCCATCAAGCACCGAGGTGAAACCAAGCTCATAGTTATCTATCACTGATGCCTCGGTGCGAATAAGCGCGATATCGTCAACCGTGGCAGTGCGCAGTAAAAGGCCAATATCCGAGATATCGGCGCCTTGTGAATAGCTGATAAAGGGGCTAAAGGCTTCATAGGCATTGTACTTAACGCCGACATTGTAGGTGGTGGCGGTGTAATTCAGGGTATCTCCTTTGACATCGATGGGCACCGAGCACTGAGTTTCGCTGCGACACAGCTCTAACGTGCGATAATCGTCCACCTCCAGGTCGATATCTTCATGACGCACACCGGCTTTAATCACATAATGGTCATCAATAACCCATTTGCTTTGGATAAAGCCGGCAAGGTTACTCATGTCCATTTCCGGCACCCAAACCCGGCCATCGACCAAGGGCTGTGAGGTAACGTCATGAAGTAAGTCAACTCCATAAATAAAGGTGGCTTCGGTACCTTGCAGGTCGAACTGGCTGTTAAAGGTGGCCCGCAACCCTTCTTTTTCCGAGGCGATAATTGACTGACCGCCATCATATCCGGCGCTTGGATTGGCTAGATTGGGTGAATAGAAGAAGACATTTTCAATGTCTTGGGCGTATAAGTCGACGGTCAGTGCGGTATAAGCAAACACCTCGCTATCCGTATATTTGAGCATTATATTGGTATTGCCGCTTGGTCCTTGCGGGCGACCTTGTTTTTGTTGCACTGCGGGTACGTGAATGGCGTAGGACTTATCGCCTTGATTGATATTGCCAAAGACATCGCCAAGATCGGTTTTTTGTTGGGATTTGTAATAGTTATAGGTTAACGACAGGGACTTTTCGGCGTCGAGATCATAGCCTAATTTGGTGAAGTAGTTTGCGGTTTCTACATCGCTCAGTCCGTATTGCAGACCAAGAATGTCGCCCTCGGCGTCACGCTTTACGCCATTTTCCTCATAGCTCAGGGTGGCCAGATATGAGAACTTATCCATGCGGCCATTGATTGAGCCTTCCACTCGTGCACCCAGCGTTTCGTCGCTTTTAACGGCACTAAAACGGGTAGAGGCATCAACCGTGGCGGAAAAGTCATTGCTGTTGCTTGGTTTTTTGGTGATGTAGTTAATCACTCCACCGGCGGCGCCATTACCATAGACCGAAGTCGCGCCTTTGATCACCTCAATACGCTCCAGCACGCTTGGGTCCAGGCTGCGAATTCCCAAAGAGCCATTACGCAGTGGTGTTGATTGCGGCACGCCATCAATCATGATTAACGGCGCACGGCCGCGCAGGGTCTGTCCGGTATTACTTGAACTATTGGTGCTTGGCGCCATGCCCGGCACCAGTACTTCGAGCAGGTTTTGTAACTCGGGACTGACCTTGAGCTGGGCCTGTATCTGTTCACGGGTGATCACAGTCACCGACGCGGGCACTTCGTCAATATTCTCCACCACACGGCTGCCAGTGACTATGATATGTTCTAGGTCTTGAGTTGTTTGCTCGGCATACAGGGGAGCGCTAAGGGCTATGGTCAAAAGAGAAAGTGAAAAACGCACGGAGATTACCTTTATTATTAAATGATTTCGCAAATGATAATGAAAATAAATCTCAATAACAATATTCGGGTTGCTTTTGTTGTTAACAGGTGCGTTGTTTCAATAGAAACTATTAGTGCTCAGGAGTCATCCTGATCGGGAGCTGTGTAAGTGCGGCTGCAAGTGCGGCTGCAAGTGCGCACGATGGCAGTGATTATGTTAGGGCGTGGGGTGATATGTGTAGGTAAGCCGATAAAGGAAGTCCCCGGGGGCTGACCCGGGAACTCGTCACTGTGTTATAACAGCTCTTTCGGCTTTTCGATAAAGTAGCCTTGGGCACCATCGAGACAAAGTTGTTCGATAATCTGTTTTTCTTCCAGGCTTTCTACGCCCTCGGCAAAGACACGCACGCCAATACGGTGCGCCAGGTCGACCATAAGACGCATAAAGTACTGGTTGTTCTTGTCGTCTTCCAGGCCGCGGGTATAGCTGGCGTCCATCTTGATATAGTCGGGTTTGATCTCGCGGAAAAACTTAAACGAGGTCAGGCCAACACCGAATCTCTCTACCGTCAGGCGGGAACCACAACGATGCAGCATGCTGATAAAACGCTTACTGGCGGTGATATCCTGCTGTAAACCTAATTCCGATATTTCAAACACCAGGCGCTGGGCGAAATCGCCTTCTTTAATAAGGCGGCGCTCTAACCAGATCATAAACTTATCGTCATGAGCACTGGCAGCAGAGACGTTAATACCAAAATATTGGGCGGTGAGGTTTTGATTCTTTATAGCATTCAATGCGTGGTCGATAATCATCTGGTCAAGCTCGACCGACTTACCCAGTTGATCGGCCATGGCCATAAAGGAGGAGGTCGGTAGGATATGATCTTCCTCATCGCGAAAACGAGCCTGAATTTCAGAGTAGGCCACGCTGCTTTTACCAAGAGGGATAATGGGTTGAATGGCCAGTTTAACAGACTGTTTTTCAAGCAGCTCATTAATCATCTTACGCCAGTTTTGTGTCCCTTGGATAGCGCTGTCACTGATATCTTCCAAGCGTAACATGTGCCAGGCGTTGGCGTGATTGCTTTGCGCTATGCTCATAGCGATATCGACATTGGCGAGCAACTCACCCAGTGGCTTATGTTGTTCAAAAGACACTATGCCGGTATAGGCGACCGATGCCAAATTATACACTTTTTGATACTGATTGAATTTGAGCTGTATTTGCGTTGCAAAGCGCTCCGCTTCTTTGGGAGGCGTGTTAGGTAACACCACGGCAAAGTCCGAGCTATTAAGGCGGAACACAGTGGCGGAACCGTAATTTCGAATACCGGTCGTTAAAATGTCGGCAATACTGCGAATATACTCATCCCCTTCCTGGTAGCCCTTGCTCTGATTAATGTGCTGCAATTCGGTACCGCGCACCAAGGCAATACAGCCAAAACAATCACCGCTGACATGTTCAATATGACGCTCGTAATACTCCACAAACATATTGCGGTTACCCAGCTCGGTGATCACATCCTTATAGGCTTCTTTTTTTATTTCCAGCGCCGAGCTGGCAATATTCTCTATTTGCAGGCCTAGATGGGACTGTAAACGATTAAGGGCGGGGGAGATTTGATTCGCAAGTTTGAGTTTTAAGCTATCATCGGCAAAAGCACGGTTGATCGGCTCTGGCATATTATTGCTGGTAATGAACTGGTCGATAATGTCACTGACGATATCGGCGATACGACGGCGATAACCACGATATGCGGTTTTCAGGCTGGCTATGGGAATAAAGCAGAGAAAGGTGATCAGCAGGGCGAAATAGATCAAGCCTTGCTCAAAGGCGTGGGCCATGTCCTTGATATCGGCGACAAACTCTACCCGTAACTCGGCGTTCTGATCTGTGGCAAATTGACTGCGCAGGGTGCCAAACTGGAACTGGGCCATTTGCGCAATAAAGCTCTCTTCGGTGCGCTGAGTTTTGCTGCTGAGCACTTCGCCATTGCTATCGCGTAGCCACAGTTTTTGCACCGGCATCAAGGCGACAAGCTGCTCAGCCATAAGCGGAGCCTGTTCTTTGACCTGCTCGGCATTCATGCTCGGCTGGAGATCTAAAAAGCGTTGTAGTTGTGCCTGCATCGCTTCCTGCTTATGCATGCCATAGGAATGAAAGATCATTGTGTTGACTATTACAGCGGCGCCTAGAGCCAGCAGCCATAACGTAAACTGCAGTAGTGTGAATCGTTTCACGGTAGTTTATCCTTTCCCTTATTTTTATTTAGTTGAAGCATGTGGTCCAAGTGTCTTTATACCAGTCACTTAAATAGCTAATCATTCTAGCGGGTTAAATATCATGCTCACAGGGTTGTAATTTTTCTAGGTAGAATAACTACATAAGAAAAATTCCGTCTTGTTATCACATCATTTATCCAGCGCTACCTCTGAACACATACTTAACAGAGTTGGTATTACACCAGTGCTACAACAAGGCGATCGCCAACAGCTTGGTGCTGCGATCGTTTTGTGCACTTACATCCATGTTTATTTACCAGGCACCACAATAAGTTAGCTTTGTATTTTTGCGGCCATATTATTATGCAGCAGCATGAGAATGGCAATGTACAGAGACATGATTGTAGTAGTGCAGGGCGTTTATTTATATTTACTAGTGTATTGAATAATAAAAATAATTATGGATAGAGATTAGTCTATGGGGAAAATCTTGTCTAGATAATGGTGTTTTTAAAATAGGAACATGAGGGTATTTTTAGGAGTTATTTTGGCTCCCCCTCCCCGACTCGAACGGGGGACCTGCGGATTAACAGTCCGTCGCTCTAACCAACTGAGCTAAGGGGGAA
>NZ_PQCE01000101.1:0-455 GCF_002964725.1 Pseudoalteromonas sp. T1lg76 | reverse complement strand
AAACAAATTTAGAGTCTCAATGTTTTTTCCTTAAATGGAAAGTGAGTGACCAACGGAATAAAGAAATTTATTCAGCACAGTCAATTCGATTCGAAAGAATCAAAATCAGAATTCATTGAGCATGTCCTTCGGGACAGAAAAAACTTTTAATTGAAGAGTTTGATCATGGCTCAGATTGAACGCTGGCGGCAGGCCTAACACATGCAAGTCGAGCGGTAACATTTCTACCTAGGGGAACCTGGGGCTGGATCACCTCCTTATACGATTTAGAACGAATTTGTTCGCAGTGTCCACACAGATGATTGTTACTTACTGGCTAAGCCGGTAGGTAATATTTTGCTCTTTAAAAATTTGGAAAGCTGATAAAAACTTTGAATTGTTCAATTTGAATAATTTAGAGTTCTCAATAAGTAAAGAAATATGCCAGTCAATTGAAAGATTGATTGTGCGTCTAC
>NZ_PQCE01000100.1:0-291 GCF_002964725.1 Pseudoalteromonas sp. T1lg76 | reverse complement strand
CGTTCTTTAAAAATATGAAGCAATCATCTGTGTGGGCACTCGTACAGGTTGAGTTCTAACAGCAGATTCTAGTTCGCTAGATGACGCAAATAAATTTAGAGTCTCAATGTTTTTTCCTTAAATGGAAAGTGAGTGACCAACGGCAATAAATTTATTTATTGCAGCACAGTCAATTCGATATCGAAAGATATCAAAATCAGAATTCATTGAGCACGAAACTTCGGTTTCAAAAAACTTTTAATTGAAGAGTTTGATCATGGCTCAGATTGAACGCTGGCGGCAGGCCTAACA
>NZ_PQCE01000099.1:0-266 GCF_002964725.1 Pseudoalteromonas sp. T1lg76 | reverse complement strand
CATCTAGCGAACTAGAATCTGCTGTTAGAACTCAACCTGTACGAGTGCCCACACAGATGATTGCTTCATATTTTTAAAGAACGTTGCGATGACTCTTCATCGCGTCAGGGCTGCGTATATTAAGCCTTCCTGACTTAAAGTCAACTAGAAAATTTAATTTTCTTTTTCTCAAAGAGAAGTAACTTTTCCGTCTAACTTTCCCGACCACTTTGCTCGTTGCTTTTCAGCGTTGTGCTCCGTGTCGGTGGATGCGCATTATAGGGAGA
>NZ_PQCE01000098.1:0-538 GCF_002964725.1 Pseudoalteromonas sp. T1lg76 | reverse complement strand
ATTTCACACTTACGGACTCCTTGACTACACTTTGAGGGTTCTACTCAAGGAGGAGTGAATCATGGCAACGCCTCGGAAAAGCCAAATCAGCCTGGCTGACACCCCTTATTATCACTGTATTTCTCGCTGTGTACGGCGCGCCTTCTTATGTGGCAAAGATGCATTGACTGGCCGCTCTTATGAACATCGCCGCGACTGGGTTGAAAGCAAACTGCTGCAGCTGGCCCGTATTTTCTGCATAGATGTGTGTGCCTACGCGGTAATGAGAATTAACTAAGACACCCATCTCAAAAAAATTAACTAAGACACCCACTCCAAGATTTCACACTTACGGACTCCTTGACTACACTTTGAGGGCTCTAACCAGCTGAGCTACAGACCCAAACAATGACGTTTGTTCTCTATTTCATAATCAACAATCATCTGTGTGGACACTGCGAACAAATTAGTTCTAAATCGTATAAGGAGGTGATCCAGCCCCAGGTTCCCCTAGGGCTACCTTGTTACGACTTCACCCCAGTCATGAATCACTCCGTGG